>NZ_JACRGA010000009.1 GCF_016217785.1 Methanobacterium sp. | reverse complement strand
TGCCATTTTAGGTGAAGATTTTTATTCTGAATTTAAAGGTCTGAGTGATCGGTTTGAACGATTGTCCAGTAAAAATGTTGACACTAATTTAGACCAGGAAGGCAAGAAATATGTGGATATTGCCATTGAATTCAAATATATAACAGGGTAATGTCAGCGTAAGGCTATTGAATTTGATATTTTCAAGCTTAATGAAGCTGAAAAAGTTAAGAAAAAGATATTTTTAGTTTTCATCAGAAAAGGGAGTATGAGCCCTGAGAGATACGAAAAGATTATCAATTATTTAGGCAAGATGAAAGAAGAATCAAAAGAGATATAGATGGATGTTATCGAATATGAAAATGACTGGCAGGTTTTATTTTCTTAATTTTTTGGTTACGCCTATTAATTAGCCATTAAGATGTTTTTAATGACTACAATTTGAGTTTATAAAAAATTATCAGAATAACAATATTAAACAACATCTAATAAATTAATTCAAGGCTTGTTATTCAAAAAAGGATAATTAAAGAATTTAAATTTTTTTAATAGATGTACCAAATTATATCTCCTAAAAGGTCAAAAATCATTTGAATGATGATATTAATATAAATAAAGATATTTATTTATCAAAAAGAACCTTTATGATGATAATGAATGGGTAACCAATGAATTTAATATAAAGGATTAAATCGGGAAAACTTCAATGTCCAATTTTTATTTTAAAAATGAATGTTTTTCCTAATGGAAATTTTTATATTATTCCCCAAGCAATATTCCTATGTCAAGTTATGGGGGTTTATTGGAGGGTTATTACTGAGTGTTGATAATATCTAAGATATATAGCTATAAATCGTGGTGAAGAATTTTGAAGAAAAATTTATCGCAAGATAAAACTTTTAAAAAAGTATTGTTGATACAACCGAATTTTCCTATTCCAAAAAAAAGTCATAATCATAAAGATTTTTTACCGATAGGTCTTCTTAAATTAGCATCTTATTATAAAAATAAGGGTTATGAAGTAAAATTAAATAGATTAAATTCTAATTTTAAGAGTAACATTGATCATTTCAATTTTAAACCTGATTTAATATTAATAACCTCGTTATTCACTTATTGGTCAAAATATGTAAAAGAAGCTGTAACTTTTTGTAAAATTCATTTTCCTACAGCTAAAATTGTAGTTGGAGGGATATATGCATCTTTGATGCCAGAACATTGTAGAAAATATACGGGTTGTGATGATGTCTTTGTTGGTGTATGCGAAGATGCTGAAGATTTTGAACCTGATTATTCATTGGTAAATGTTGATTATCAAATACTACACACTTCTAGAGGTTGTATTAGGAAATGTTCATGTTGTGGAGTTTATGAAATAGAACCCACCTTTAAATACAAAAAATCTATTCGTGAAAGTATCTTAAAAAGAGAGAAGTCACGTAAAAAGGATATACAAATAGTAACAGACCAAATTTCCATCAAAACTGCTTCAAAAATAAATAAATTGTTAAAAAATGTAATGGATAGAGAAGTTGCTGAAATTGTAAATAATATACTTTCTAAGGAAATAACCAAAGAAATAGAAAAAATAAACCGGAAAAAGAGTGCAAAGATTATCTTTTATGATAATAATCTCCTAGCAAATTCACATATAAAAGAAATTCTTGAAGAACTTGTTGAACTGAAAAAACAGCGTATAATATTAAATTGCGAGTCACAAAGTGGATTTGATGGTAGAATTCTACTCAGATCTCCAGAATTAGGTGTTTTATTAAAAAAGGCTAATTTTATAAATCCCAAAATTGCATGGGATGGGCCATTTTCAGATAAAGAAAAGATAAAACGTCAAATTGATATATTAATTGATTCTGGATACCAAGATAAGTATATCTCTGTTTTCATGATATTTAATCATGATCTGAGCTTTGATGAGATGGAACGAAAAAGGATTCAATGTTGGGAATGGAATGTTCAAATCACAGACTGCAGATTCCGACCATTAGATCAAACATTTGATAATTATAATCCTTACGTAAAAAAACCTCAATCCCGAAAAGATTACTATATTCATCCAGGATGGAACGATAAGTTAGTCAGATTATTTAGAAGCAATATCAGAAAACATAACATCTGTGTAAGACAGGATATACTATATTATTCAGCAGATATAGAAAGAAAAAGGATAAAAAAAGAAAAGGCTTCCAAATATAAAAAAATGGTGTTTGATACTGCTAAAAAATATGTTAGCGATGCATGGGATCCCTCAGTAGTTCATTATGATGTTTATCCAACAAAAACCTCTAAATAATAGTATCTTGAATTATTCAAACTTAAAACAAATTCATATATTTAATCAATATATTTAATCAACCCGAATATCACGATTAAATAAAAAGTTATTTATCATACTTATTAGAAATTTGTTTTGGGTGAGCAAGATGTGGAATTACGATAAATTCGGAGATATTTTAGTTAATGATGTGGTTTCAAAACTTAATGGTACTCATGACGATTTTCAGCGATTTCAAAGCCCTGATAAACCATCAAGAAATATTATTTTAGGCACATTAAGCGATAAGACTAGATTAGACTACTCTGAAGATTCTGGTGATGTCATTGAAGAAAAACGCACCATAAGCAGTGTCAAAAATAATAGTCTATCAATTAAATTCTTAGTTAAAGAAAATTCAACTTTTTTTGATATTCAACCTTCGTTTTCAGTTTTTTATAGAGTAGTTCCAACATTTGAAGAACAATTAGACTATGTAAACAATAAATATAAGAAAATTCCTAACAAAGTTGAATTAGCACCTATTTGGAAACGGAAGGATCTAGAATTTCATGAAATACTAATTGGAATAGAACAACCTTATAATGAAGAATATTTAGACTTTGATGAACACATTCTATCAGTACAAAATGACCCTGAAACATTGGGAAGGTTAAGATCTATCTCTTCTGATAGGGTTAAAAATGAGTCAGAATATAATAATGAGCTTATTTCTAATGGCAATGTAGGGATTCCCAATTTCAACTGGCAATGCAAAGTTTTTGTAACCGTAGAAGACTTTGTTCAGTCTGATGAAAATTTAAAATTAATTGAAATTGGAATTGTCAATTTAACTGATATAGTATCAAAAAAAGAATCTAATTATGAAACATTTCTTTTTAATTCTCAATTAGAGATTAACTTAGGGAACATTAAAATTGTGCCATTTGACTATAAATATCAATTTGAAGATTATCCTCGAAATTATGGAAGCCCTTTCAGATGTTTAAACTGCCATGCGACACTTAATGAAAATAAAATAGTCACAGAGCATTTTGCAAAATTTAAACAAAAAAAAGTCACTCCCAGAACTTCTATTGATGATATTTACTTAAATTTTGATGAATTGAGTTCTGATGAGGGAATTAATAAATTAGACGAACTTAGTAGAAAAATGGATGATTACTGTGAAATATATCAAAAATCTCCAAAAATTACCGATTCTTTATATTCTGAAAGTCTTAAAAATTTTTCCGATGTTACAAAAAGGTTCAACAAAGGATTAAAAACTTTAAAAAGTGATGAAAAGGCTTTTTTAGCTTTTAAATTGATGAATAAGGCATTTTTTCTTAATGCTAATAAATATACAACCTGGAGACTTTTCCAGATTGTTTTCATTGTATCGATTATAAATGATATTATTGATGAATCATCTGGAAGGGATATTTGTGAAGTTTTACATATTATGACTGGTGGAGGAAAATCTGAAGCCTATTTTGGTTTAGTAATATTTTCCGCATTTTGGGATCGTTTATCTGGTAAAAAATTTGGTGTTACAGCAATAACAAAATTCCCGTTGAGGATGTTGTCAATACAACAGTTACAAAGGATTTCTAATTTATTTATTTGGGCAGAAAAAATAAGATCTGAAGAAGATATTGATGGTGAGCCTTTTTCTGTTTCTTATTTCGTTGGAAACAGTGATGATTTTCCAAGTGATCCATGTGAAATTTCGAAAAAAATTAGGAATGCATCTTCAAAAGGTGTTGATATCCCCGGAAAAATTATAGATGTTTGTCCATTATGCAATGATGAAGTAATCATGGAAATAGAAGATGATAAGGAATTTATTATCCATAAATGTAAAGGTTGTAACGAAACTTTTCGTTTGTTTTTCACCGATCAGGAAACATATAGATATCTTCCTACATTTATCGTAGCAACGGATGACAAATTTGCAGGAATAGGTCTTAATAGACGTTTTAAAAACTTATTTGGCGGAAAATTAGATAGATGTTCTTATCATGGATTTATCCCTCGAAATGATCGTTGTGATGTTAATCTTGATGATAAATGCAGGAAACACACAAAATTTAAATGCAATGCCGAAACGAATCCTGTTAAAATAGATTTTAAAACGGGGCCAACTTTGATAATTCAAGATGAAATGCACTTGATTAAGGAAGGTTTTGGTACAATTGACTCTCATTTTGAATCACTGATTGAAACACTTCAAGAAGAACTTTGCGGCTATAAATTCAAAAATATTGCCATGACTGCAACAGTAACTGGTGCAAAAAATCAAATTGACCATTTATACCACAAAAAATCTCGGATTTTCCCTGGAAATTTATCTGACGATTATGAAAATGATTTCTTTTTTACATATGAATATGATGATGACAAAAATCCTATATCTCAGCGACAGTTAGTTGGACTTAAACCAAATTTAAGAGACAATCATTTTGCATCTTTACTTACCCTTAAACATCTTTCAGAATTCATTGAAGCTGTTGAAAATGACATTGAAACTTTTTCCCATACTAATGACTTCAAAAACGATGAATTGGTTGAGATAATTAATAACTATAAAAGTATTTTGACTTATCATAATCGAAAAAATGATGCTAAGGCAATGAGGATGTTTTTGGATACGGTTGTTAATTCAAAATTAGATAATTATTTAATTACTCCAAAAGTTTTAACTGGTGATAACTCTCTTGATGAGATTAAAGAACTTATCAATCTTGTGAATAATTATTATGAAGATCCTAATTCAGATAAAAAAACATTATTATCAGTTTTTGCTACTAGCATAGTCTCTCATGGTGTTGATATTGATAATTGGAACATAATGGTGATTCAAGGGATGCCACGAAATACTGCGGAATACATCCAGGCATTAAGTAGAGTGGGGAGAAAATATCATGGAATTGTATTTTTATGGTTTTATCCAAACAGATCAAGAGATTTAAGTTTTTATCAGAATTTTAATGGTTATCATCAAATATTAAATCATAAGGTAGAAAGCGTACCATTATCACGTTGGGCAAAATTAGGATTTAAACAAACAATCACTTCAATGTTCAATGCAGGTATACTAAACTATATTTCAGATATTATTGGCTCCCCTATTTATAAAGTGGCTGATGTTAACGATGTTTTCGGTTCAATTGAAAGAAGGAATGAATTAATTCAATTTATTCGGAAGGCCTATGTTTTAGATTCTTCTATGATTGGAGTTGAGTATTTTGACAAACAAATAAGCTCTGAAGTAGAATCTAGATTAAATTATTTGGCAACCTATACTGGAAGGCAAATTTACTTTTTCCCTAATGCTTTGAAAGATAATCTAGATAAATATTATAATACTCCGACAGGAATGAGAGGAATTCAAGATCAAGTAACATTGATACCTCATGAAAATGAATATGGGTTTTATCAGAAAATTTAGGGTGTAAAAATGAATGATAGTTCTCTCAGATACTCAAAACCTGCCCATAGTGCTTTATATAAAATCGTTAAAAATTTGATCGTCACATCCGAAAATCATTCTTTTAGAGTTAATTATGTATTTAACGATAAAAATGATGATAATTTACATATATATAACGAAAAAAGGTTAAAAAAAATAGTATTTGATAAAATATTCCATTCATTTAATCTTCGAATTGAATCCAAAAAGCTCAACTATGATAAACTCTCATCTAGGGACATTGACAACTTAGAAATCTTAAAATATAAATTTGCTGATCATCAGGATGATAATCAGTATAGTGGAAAATATGTTCTGTATCCTAAAACCTTTATCTGCAAAAAATGTGGAGATTATAGGAATTTAAGAAATAGTCAGGATCTAAATACATTTAATCCGAATAAATGTATGATTCCAAATTGTCATGGAGAATATGAGCAATTAGAGATCTTGTTATACTGTGAAACGTGTGGGATTATTAGACCTCTCACATACTCATGTGGTGATCACCCTATAAAACTTCTTTGGGATAAAAAAGATTCTTTGAGTACTTGGAAGGCTGTTTGTGATAAATGTTGGAAGGAGGGACGAGTTAAACCAATAGACATTTTTAGATTTGAATGTTCCCATGAAGAACAGGGCGAAAAGATTTGTAATAAAGATAATAGTAAATTTAGTACATTAACAGTACGTGAGGGTGGTGTAAGTAACCCTGTTGTTCTCACTATTGTTGACATACCTGAAACGAATTTTATTGATATTGACAATTTAAAGTACATCTTAGTAGGATTGTACCTTAATAAATTTTCATCACTTGTTGAAAAAGGATATCCTGTTAGTTTAGAAGATATTAACAAATACTATCATCTTTATAACTTTAATAGTGATGATCCGATGGTCAATATGGATAAGCTTAAGGATTACTTTAAAGAATTAAACAGAATTACATCTAAACTCAAAAACGAATATTCTGATGTTGATTTAGAAAGTTTCAATGATTATTATTCCATAAAAGGCATATTTTCAAAGGGGGAAAATCAGCATAGGATGGATAAAACTACGTTCCAGGATTTTATTGAATCTAATCTAAACCGAACCAAAAAAGAGATATTAGAAAGAAATTTTATGGATCTTAAATTTGAATTTGGTATTGAAGATATCACATACATTTCTAATATAAATCTTATTTCATCTGCAATTGGTATAATAAATGGGATTAACAAGTTTTATGAAAAAGACTTTGTTCCACATTTTACACCTATTTGGAAAGATTTTAGAAAGAAAAAAGATTATCATGTTTATTCTTATCCTTTTGAGACTGAAGGTATTATGATCGATCTCGATAAAATTAAAGTTTGTGAATGGTTAATAAAAAATCAGTTTTTGGATGCAAAGATTCCAGATAGTGTGAAAGATGCCACGGAACTTCTTCTAAAAATTAAAAAAGAAGAAGGTGCTTATAAAGAACTCCAAACGTTATTACACACATTATCTCACATATTAATCAGGCGTTCACCTTTACACACAGGTTTAGACAGTGAATCATGCGGTGAATTGATATTTGTTAATTCTGCTGCACTCTTAA
Organism: Methanobacterium sp.; assembly: GCF_016217785.1. Taxonomy (NCBI): domain Archaea; kingdom Methanobacteriati; phylum Methanobacteriota; class Methanobacteria; order Methanobacteriales; family Methanobacteriaceae; genus Methanobacterium; species Methanobacterium sp. Next base: position 63,026 of record NZ_JACRGA010000009.1, on the reverse strand, counting down.
TTTACTCAACTTCTGTAATTAATACAGGTGGATTTTCATTTGTTTTTGAACACTCCCTTTTTGATTGGTTTAGTGATGTTAAATTAGAATTGAATGATTGTACTTTAGATCCTACTTGTATATTTGAGAAAGGAGCCTGTTTTTCTTGTATGTATGTTCCTGAGTTTGTTTGTTATGATTTCAACCGTAATTTAGATAGAGATGTTTTTTTAGGGAAGAAAAGATATGAATTCAGCTATTGGTAAGAACACAATTATTACTCATGGCGAGTATTATGATTTATTTATGGATTTAATTGCCGTTTTTCAGGATAATCGAGAAATTAAGATAGATCAAATAGTTAATTTGTTAAAAATTAAATATAATGAAGAAGAAATCAAAGTTTCATTAAGATATTTAATATCTAGGGAATTCCTTGTTTACAGTGATGAAGGGGGAAAATTTCAAAATAGAACTGTAATATTAGATAAAAAACCCGTAATATCTTTAAGAGAAGATGAAAAAAACTCAGGCCCATTTATAGCTCTTACATTACCTCCTTTTAATTATTTTGGTTTAAAATCCTCTTTTAAAAACCATGATATATCTATAAATTACATTAAAGATGAAATAAAAAAACTTTTTATGGAGGCAAATGATTCAATTTATATTTGTTCTCCTTTTCTTGATTTTGAGGGGATTAAAGATTTTTTGCCGTTATTAGTTCATAAAAATAAAAATGGTGTAAAAATAAATATTATTTCAAGACAAATTAATAAAAAAGATAATAATAGTAGATTTGATGTTGTTAAACCTGTTATTAAATATTTTAAAGAGAATAAATGTGATGTAACAATTAGGAATTACCATTATCAATCAAAAAATTACATTGAAAGTAGTACTCATGCAAAGTTTATCGTTGTTGATAAAAAAAGTGCTTACTTGGGGAGTGGGGAGTTAAGAAAGAATTCATTTGAAAAAAATTTTGAGTTAGGTCTTATTTTGGGTAGTGTACATGCAAAAGAATTGAGTGTTATTTTTGAAGAAATTTTTTCGATTTCTAGTGACATTAATGAGTAGGTGATAAATTTGATTAAATGGCATGAAAAAATACATGAAATCCTGGCATACGACCCTTATTGTGACGAAATGGATTACTATGATAATAATAAATTATCAAATAAACTAAGCCCTATTACCAACATCTTTTTGAATACTTTCATAAATACTCTTGAAGATAAAAATCTTATTATATTCATTCCTGATTTCATGTTAAGACCTATTCCATTACTTTCTTATTTTTATTCCTATTTAAACAAGAAATCTGCCCTAATTTTCTCACAAAAAGGTCAAAGAGTCAATGAAAGTCCAATTGATTTACATATGAGAAATTATTACATGCTAAATTGGCAGGGTGAATATCTGTTTTATGACATCCCGATTGGGTTAATGACTAATAAAGATGTGAAGGCTGAGTTTTTTTTCCCGAGAATTCATAACAGACATTTAAAGCAAAGATATATTTCACGACAAGAAGACAATTTCGTTGATAACAACAAATCTAAAATATTATTATATCATGATAATAAAGGGAACAAGATTTTTAAAAGTATTAAAAACTTGATTATTGATAAAAAAAAGATACAAAGCGATTTAAAACTTGATTTAGGGTTAATAATATTCGAAAACTTAGATAGATTTATTTATTCTGATTATACTTACCGTATCTTTTTAAAGTGGTTGAAAGAGCTTTTACCTAAAAGTACTAGATTTATTTTTCATTTTTCTAATCCTCGACAAATGAAATATATCAATCAACTGAAAGATGCAACAAACTCTTTAGTATTGCCATTTACAACAAATCTTCTTCAAAATAATGAGGAAATAAAAATAAAATCTTTAAAATATTTTAATTTGGAAGAATGTCGCCCTATAATCAATCTTTTGAATAGATATAATGTTGATTTGCCTCGTTTTTATCAAGATAATAAGGAAATTGAGATTTTTGATCCACTTGAATCTGGTAATATTGATGATCATTTTGAAGGAGCGCAAAATATAACTAGAGTTATAGATGACAAGAAGTTGATTAATAAACGTGCTTACTATACAGCATGGAAAATGTTAAATATAATGTCCGATTTATCCATCAATCCATCTAGATATAAAAGTATATCTAAAAATAATGATTCTTGGCGTTATTATAGTATTCCTGAGATAATCGAAAATCTTGAATTTAATCTCGAAAAAGAGCATGAAAATAATCAATTGCCATTAAAAAGATTTATATCTGAAGTTAATTCTGTTTATGAGGAGCTAAGTCAATGTAAACGTTTTTCAGAAAAAAAGTCTTTTTCCAGAATAGCTAAAGACTATGAATTAATTAATATTGCAAAAAACATTGATGATCCTGAAAATACCATCATTGCAACATATTCCGCTTTAGAAAAGAGAATTCTAAGAGAAGATCTTGACAAAATAGGTCTTAAAGCTGTTAATGTTGAAGATATCAATTGGATTTCTTACAAACATTTTGATCGTTCAGATAAAAAGCTTATTTTACCGGGTGCTTTGAAGACTAAAAATATGTTAGAATTATTTTTGCCATATAAAGAAATAAAATTCCTTGCTTATGAGGGCTTAAATGAAAAACGAATTAAAAATCAAGTTGACTTAGCTTCTACGTATTCATACGAGGAAGAAAAATTCTCGATGAATTATGTATCAGAAATATATAGTTTTATTGATATCGAAAAAGATGGTGCATTCTTCGAAGATTTCTATAAACGGAAAAAAATATACGAAAAAGATGAAGAGATAGAACAACCACCCATTCAGGATAGTAATCCTTTTGAAGAATTTAAAAACAAAATCTTTAAAAAAGCCTATTCTTCTGAATATCAATCAGAAATTGAATTTGTAGAAAAACAAATCGATGAGATTGAATCAACCGATGCTGAAACTGGATCATTTGATGAATATGCCGAATTTTTATTATTAAGTCTTAAAAATGAGCGTAAATATCGTAAGAAGTTAAATATGGGAAAAACTTACTTTTATTTAAAATCATTAGGGGGTAACGTTTTTGAAGGGACTCCTAAAATGTTTAAACCTGGAAATTTCATTGTAATTTTGGACGATGATGATCAAAAATCCCTTTTACAACTAATTATTGACATATTTGACTTAGAGGAAAGTGTTAATAACAAATTAATTGAATACTGGAAATATGCTTTCATGAAGTTCATTAAACACCAAAAGATTTCAGAAAATGAACTTTATAATCGTTATTTGGATTTAGGGGGTCAGAGAACTAAGGCTGCTGTACGAAATTGGGCTAAAGGATCTGTTTTAGGACCTGATGATCCAAATGATTTATTGATAATTGGAAAAATTATTGACAACCAAGCCATAATAGATAATTATAACATGATGAATTCTGAAATTGATAAAATCAGAAATATACACAGAATTACAGGTCGCAGACTTAAAACGATAATTAAAAAAATAATATTTGAGCGTGACGATTTAGAACCTTCTAAATTAAATTATGAAGAATATTTATTCTATGAGAAAGTTAAAAACGGAATTTATAAAATATTAGAATAACCAGGTGGAATAATGAGTTTTTTAGAAGATTTTGAACATGATGAAGTAGATGATGTAAATTTTAAAGATTTCTATGATGTTATCAGAGAAAATCTTGATGCATTCGAGGGGGAATATGAGGCATTTATAGATTATGGGCCTGACCTTTTTAAATTATTGACTGAAATACTAAATGAAGAAATTATAGGTTCAAAAACTAGATTAAAAGTGTGTGCAGCAATAGCTTATTATGTTGCGCCGTTTGACATCATACCAGAAACAATATATGGCCCTCAAGGATACATTGATGACATATTTGTCTGTACATTTGTTTTGAAAGAAATCGAGTCTGATATGGGAATTAAATTTTTGGAAAATCTTTGGGAAGGCGAAGACGATTTAAATTATGTTCTTGAGGAGGCTTATTCAAAATCTAAAATAGTAATAGAAGATCAAATTGAAGATATATTGAAATTTATCGGTATAATATAGTTTGCAATGTAGTTTATCTTAGCTTTATTGTTTTATCAGAGTATTTGGAATTTCAAATATTAGTTACTTTTATTCCAAAATCATTGCAGTAAATAAATATATTGAAGAAACTAAACCCCGCTCTATCCCCACCCTTAAAAAGATCCTGGAAAAACACCCTGAAGATAAGGGTTTGATACATACCCATAGTCATAAGTTAGCCACCTACATCAGTGAAAACTTACAGGATCCACGGGTAATCATTTACAGCCCCCACCGTAATTTGAAAAGAAGCCCGAAAAGAGAGGTGGTCATCAGGAAATTCGTAGAATCCGAGGAACCACTGGTACTGGTGGCTCCCAGTGTAGATGAAGGGGTTGATTTCCCTGATGATCTGTGCCGTTTCCAGGTTATCTACAAAATGCCTTTCCCCTACTTAGGGGATAAACAGATCATGACCAGGATGAATCGAGATGGCTACTGGTATGCATACAAGACTGTGGCCAGTTTAGTTCAGGCTTATGGTCGTGGTATGCGTAACGAAGAGGATTACTGTGACACCTACATTTTGGACCAGGATATTTACGGTGTCCTAAGGGAAAAATGGCGTAAATGTTTATATTTCATCCCTGAATATTTTGAAGAAGCTATTTTATGAAAAATTTCATTATTCAGGAATTAATATCTCTAAAAATAAAAATCAATCATATGTATATTGATTAATTATCATTTATCATTCCCTAAATTACCAGCAAATACCAGTAATTGTTAAGAATATACAGTAAATCACTGCTCCTTGAAGAATAAATCATTAATGATTAAAATAAAATAAATAAATTTTAAGCTACCGCATAACTGGTTTGCATTGTTGGTAACTCAATATCATTTATGGTACCCACATTAACTGGTACTTCTTCTTTCTTGTGATGTGTTGAAATGATGAATTTGGCGTTTAAAGTTATTTTATCGGTTTGGATATAGATCTTCATGTCCAGTGCAAAGTTTCTTAGTGCATAGGGTTTGACATGGAAATATTTAGAAGCATCCAATATTTCTAGAGCTACGGGAATGTTCTCTGAATCAAAATCAAGTATTATGTTATCTGCTAATTCTATTGATTCTTTGTATTGGTATGGGTCCACAACACGAAGATAAAGTGTGTCGGACTGTTTATCATACTCATTTATCATTTTAAAAAAATGTTTTTCCACCTTTAACGCACCCTTCTTTTTACTGATTGTTCATATGTAGTTACAACTTTTATATTTTTTGTGGAATTTTTATCAAATTCTATTACAATAATTAAATCATAATTTATTCTAAGGCCGCCCTGTTTATAGTAAAGCCTGAATCTATTACTTCTTTGTTTGATTATCCCATCAACATTCTGTTTTAACAGACAATCATATAAAATTCTTCTTCAATGTTTCGATCAAAATCATACATGGAATCATAAGCATGAGGGAGTATTATTATATCTCCCCTGGAGCATTCTTTAATATAATTCAGCGCCTGATCAACTGAAATATTCATAAAAATATATTAAATTTTATTATAATTTAAGGTTTTAGGAGATCTAGATAACAAGTTTAGAAAACCTATAATTGTAAGTTTATTATTGCATTTAATCTTAATTTTAACCCCTAAATTTTGATTATGCCTATTTCCAAATAGAACAATACTTAAATAGCTGGAATAGGGAAATTAATCTTCTAAATCTTCCATTACAAAAATCCTAAAAAAAGAAAAAAAGGGAGAAAGGGGTTATTTTCTGGATGGTAACAGTAGTCCACCAATTACCAGTAATATTGCCAGTAGGATAGGTGCAATTGGTGCTCCTGTTTCCTGCATGCTGATAGTTTTTGCTTCTGCCACGTTCTGTGCGTTAACTGTGAGGTCTGATACGCCCTGGGTGTTTATGTTGTAGGTGTTTGAATTTATTGATGCCGTGAAAACGTATGAACCCGCTCTGGTAAACCAGCCAGTGATGTGCAGGTAAGGATCACCCACTGTAACGTTGGCCATGGTCCAGGTAATGGTCCTGGTAGTTGGATCATAAGTCCAGGTTCCGTCGCCTTCAATTTTATCAACCACAAAACCTTCTGGTACAGGTATGGTTATGGTCACGTTCTCTGCAGTGTCTGGTCCATTGTTCCCGAGCTTGTAGGTTAAAGTGAACTTCTCACCTACTCCAGGGTTCTGTTTGCTGCTGGTTATGGTGACGTACAGGTCACTTTTAGGCACGTAAATAGTTGAACTGGCTGAAGTTGCTGTTCCTTGTATGGTTGCGGTGTTGTTTGCGGTTTTACCTGCCATGGTAGCTGTTACTTTACCGGTTAAGGTTAAAGTTGCTGTTTCACCACTTGCCAGGTCCAGTGTCCAGATTCCATTATTGTATGTTCCTTTAGAAGGTGTTATGGTAACATCACTAAAACCGGATGGCATTATATCATTTATCTGAATGTTACTGGCATCTGATGGTCCGTTGTTGTGTGCAGTTACAGTATATGTGACTGTTTCACCTACATTTGGTCGTGTTTTGTCTACAGTTTTCGTTAAAACAATATCTGAGACTCTATTAACAGTTGTGGTTATTGTGGCTGTTTTAGAGCCGGGTGTAGTGGTCGTTTCGGTAGTTGCAGTGTTGGTTATTTGTGTTCCAGAGTTTGCAGATGATTTGACCGTGCCCCTTATTTGGATTACTGCAGTGTTACCATTGTTTATGGTTCCCAGGTTGATATTTAAAGGGTTAGAGAAGCTTATCCAGTCACTCCAAGCGCCACTATTGGTTTGGTAACGATATTCAAGAGTTCCTGTGTTGAAAGCATCAGCACCCACCATTACATCCTGTAATGTCACACCTTCAGCAATATCTGGGCCGTTATTGGTAATGGTAATATTGTATGTTAGTGATTCACCTGCAATAACAGTGTTGGGTCCTGTTTTGGTGATAGTCAGGTTCGCTGCTGGATTGATAGTTACTGTGGTGTATGGTGTTGTGTTTGGATTATTGGGGTCGTAAGGTGTTTGATAACTGTCAATCAAACCAGAAATATAGGCTATTCCTGGAGTTTGACTGGCTGTGAAAGTAGCAGTGGCAATACCACCTGCAGTTTCTACAACAGTTCCAGGGATGCTTCCCAGAGTGGTTGCGAATGTTACCTGAGTACCATCGGGTATATGGCCCAGGGATGGGTCAAATTCGGTGTAGGTAGTTCCATCAGATGAGTAGTTGTTGAAACTAACTGTAATCAAACTGGTTCCACCATTATTAATAGTAGTTGGATCAGCACTAACTGTCATGAACAACCATTGCGTAGGTGCTGCTGCACCAGAAATCAAATTAGGGAAATCTGGAATAGGATTGTTAGAACCCCACCAGTTATTTTCTGCATTTACTGAACCAGAATCGTTGCAAATAGCACTTCCCTGATTTGCAGAGTTATTGTAGAATCGGTTATAATTAGCTGTTAAATTAAATCCCGTATTATAGATAGCACCTCCAATAGAAATTGCGGTGTTATCTGTCAAACTACAGCCAAAAACATCCATTAGAGCATTCCAATTAACGATTGCTCCACCAATTTGTGCGGTGTTACCGGTGAAAGCGCAACCGGAAATAGTAGCATTAGCCGTACTACCCATGATGTTAATATAACCCATACTGTTGATAGCACCACCATTAGAACTTGCAGTGTTACTAACGAAAACACAATCAGTAATTGTAGCATTACCATTTTGATTACGAATAGCTCCAGCATAAGGTCCAGTGTTACTGGTGAAAGTACTATCAGTAACTGTTAAGGTACCGCCATTGTAGATGGCTCCACCAAAGTTACCAGCTGAGTTGCCAGTGAATGTACAGTCAGCAATATCCAAAGTACCCCTATTACTAATTGCACCACCAGCATATCCTGAGGGGTTGTCAGTAAATGTAGAGCCGGCTATAATAGCGGTTGCACCGAGATCCACGTAGATAGCACCACCATGATCAAGAACAGTGTTGGAATCGAAGGTACAGTCAGTGAGGGTTACAGTTCCACTTTCAACACGAAGAGCGCCACCATATTCAGATGAACCATCCCTGAATGTCAGTTGTTCTATGTTGACAGTTGCTCCGTTCCAGATAGTTAATATTCTGGCATTATCATCAGCATCAATAATGGTAGTATCCTGGTTTTCACCATGCAGGTTAACTGAAGTGTCAATACTCATACTGTACTCATTGTAAGTTCCCGGGGCGATGTATACAGTGTTAACTCCAGGGTTACCTGTAGCATAAGTTATACCCTCATTGATTGTGGTAAAAGCATTGCTGGCTCCGGTAAGATGTATGGTTGTTCCGTCAGAGAAGGTATAATTCTCATCTGGATTGATGGTCCATCCTTGATAGACATATGCATCGTTATTACCTAAATGTAAGTTCGCTGTACCGGTATAGGTTTCCTGGTTGTTGTTTACTGTGACTATTTGGGTGGATGGTTTGTGTCCATTGGCACTGGCAGTTACCGTGAAAACTCTATTCACGCTCTGGAAGCTGGTAGAGTAGGTTCCATCAGCACCAGTAGTGGTACTGGCAACTTGCGTTCCGTTATCATGTACAGTTACCGTTGCTCCCTGGAAAGGTTCACCATCAGAACATTGTTCAACCTGGCCTGAAATTTTTATTAAAGCCAGTTCATTAGAAGCAGAATCTGCTGAATTATCACTTGTATTAACATCTGCTGCTGAAACAGCACCCATACACAATACTAATAAAATGAAAAACAGGGGAATGATGATTTTTTTATTTATTTGTTTTTTGATCTTTTTCACCTCCTTTATGCCTGATAAAATTGATTATAATTAAATTGTTCTAACTTAACAATATATTTTACTAACAAACAGTAGATTGAATCTAAAAAAAAATGATGATGGGTATCCAAGCCCCGATGTACATAATGAATGGTTAAAAAGAAATTAAAGGACTTAATGGAAAGAATCGCCCTGGAATTAGAACGTCCTGTGTGGAACCTTACCTTAACACTATAACCACTGAAAAATGTGTAGATTTCTTTCATTGTATTTCCTCAACCAATCCAATTTTACACTCTCTAACAATCTTGGTGAAAAACATCACAATAACCTGTGTAAAACTTATTTTAATGTGACAATAAGCCATAATTGGAATATTAATTTGAGGGGAGTAAATCAAGAGGAGGGCTATTTTGAAAAAAGTTACATTATTTAGTATAGCATCCCTGTTACTGGCAGTGGTGGTTATTTCCGGTTGCACCACCCAGTCCACCGGGAACAACACCAGCAGCAATAAAACCTTTGCCCAGGATGGAATATCATTCCAGTATCCTGGAAACTGGAGTGAGAAAGCCATACCTGCCACTGACGTGAATCTGACCACCCAGTCGGGTTTTAAAATGTTAACCATTTTACTGGAAGGAAATGATATGAATGATTACACGGTGTACATGGGTATCGGCAAAAGCAACATGACCGCTGGAAACCTTACTGAAGCCGCAGACCGATTATTCAAGTACTATATCACTGCAGAAGCAGGGGACTATCTGAACACAACTAACGTTACACTGAAGAATGGTTACAGTGGATATGAATACATTTATGGTGGTACAGGGGCATCTTCTGGTAAAGTTTTAGATTGTAAAACCTACATATTTACCAAAGACAATAAAACAGCCTATTATATACAGTTCGCCACACCAAGGGGAGGTTTTGAATCACATCAAAACACGTTCCAGAATATCTTAAATAGTGTAACCATAAACTAAGGGATAGACTAAAAGAACCTTTCTTTATTTTTTTTTACCAAAAATATGGGACCATGTGGTCATATTCGTATCACAAAAAGTAAGATACCATAAAATAAGACTAAATTTTTTAAAAAAATAATAAAAAAAAATATGTAAAGGTCCAACAGTTTCCGAGTGAAACTGTTGAATACAGGTTTATATTAGAATATAGGTCTATTCTAATGTTGTGATATGCGCTTAACTACTTGCTATCACTTGTGCTGAGCTGCTGTGAGCAGTAGGTTGACCTACCCAAGCCTGGCCAGAGTAGTCAGCATCAACCCAGCTATTACCATTCCAGACCTCAACAGATCTGTGGTTGTTAACGTAGCTGTTTGCGTACTGAACAATCCGAGCTTTTTGACCGGATGAAGTTAATTGACTGTACATTGCATTACTAACATCCCAACAATCTCCACTGTAACCACTGCTACTGTAACTTCGAACAGTAGTTGCATAGGTCTTCTTGGAAGATGTTGAAGTTTTTGAGCTTGTTGTAGTGTCAGTACTGGTATCTTCATCAGATGCGGCCTGAACTTCAGCTACATGTTGATCCCAGGTTTCCATAGCTTTTTCAGTGTCATTACCTACAACACCGTCAACTATTAAACCGGATTCTGTTTGGAAATCCCTAACAGCTTTATCAGTGCTTGCACCGAATTCACCGTCTATATCTCCAGAGTAATATCCGTAATCAGTTAACCATTGCTGGATTTCTTTGACCTTGTCACCATTGGCTCCAAGTTGCATTATCTGTGATTGGTTAGTGGAATTATTTCCATTATCTCCCAGAACTTTTGAAGTGTTCTCCCCGAAGGGTTTGTTGTTCTGAAGCATATTTTCTGTTGCTTTTACATCAGCACCAGTAACTCCAATTTGGAAACCATCATAAGAAATTCCATAATTTGAATTTGAATTTTGGTCACCCACAGCTCCCACAATAGGGACTACTGCGATAACCATGCTTAACATGCATACAATAGCATAGCTAGAATATCTATTAATTATATCGCCTCCACGCCCCGAAAAATTAGAATTTTTTATAGGACTTCTCTTGACTTACACTACATGGAACCAACTTGTCTTATAAAGGTATGGAATTTTTTACTATAAAAGGGGATGTACAGACCCTTTTTTTAAATTTAAGACCCATTTTAGGCTTATCGTATCAACTATGTAAGGATAAGCTGGCTGCGTTGGTATTCTTAGTAAATGAGCTCAATTTATAGCTTGTTTCCCATAAATGGACTTATTCGAATCGTTTCTATCCGTGAAATACTCCTCCTTATCCTATCTTAAAAGGAATAAATGGGGCGTTATATCTATAAAGAACTCTAAATCAACTATTTTAGTCAAAATAACTGATAATATAAGTTAATGTAATTTGGGGAATTTTAAGGTCTTTTTTATCAAAAGAAGTTATATTAATTTTTTTTAATAAATTTTAGACTTTTAGATTCTCATGAATCACTTTCTATAAATATTTTAGTGAAAGAGTGGCATATATTTTAATAACTAGTTTTAAGGTCCTCTCCAAATCCTCGATATCGATCATTACAGTTTAAAACAATCAAATTCTGTAGTGTTCGCGTCACAGCGGTGTAAACCACTGAGTCCAGGTTTTTATTACCCCCATTCCAGTGTTCTGGGATTAATAGAATGACATTGGGAGATTCCCAACCTTTAAACTGGTGTATTGTACTTATTTTCAGACGTTTATCTGTTATGGATGAGATTTTTTTATTACGCCATTTGGAACTATTTTTGGTAAGAAATACATGGTCACAGGGAATGTTGTGATTGTCAAAAAATTCCACCAGTTCTGTTCCCATTTGATTTTTTGGAAGAAGTATAACAATTTCAGAAGGTTTAAACCTCTTTTTAGAAGATATTTCCTCCCGGCTGAATGTTTTATATGCTTCATAAACCTTAACAAGCCAGTTTTCACCCTGAATATTATCCCATCTGAAAAAAGATGGCCTATCATTAAAGAGTAAGGTTTGAGCAGAATCAAATTCAACAGATGATGATAATCCAAACTTTTCACTGAATTCATTGGCCAGTTGGGATATTTCTTTAGGCAGACGGTGGATGGTGTCTAGTTCTGCCCACCGACCACGGAACTGGACATTTTTCATCTCACCATCAATCCAGGATAATTCACGGTCGTATATATTCTGTTTCTCATCACAAACCAGGAAAAGTTCATTCCTGTTATTTAAGAACTTTGATAGGAAGTTATACCATTCCCAACTGTAATCCTGTCCTTCATCGATTAGTATGGCATCATATTTGAATTTTTCAAGGGTTTTAGTCTCAATTGACTCTTCCCGTACATCGTTATTTGATTCTTCCTGTACTTCGTTATTTGATTCTTCCTGTACTTTGTTATTTGATTCTTCCAGTATTTTTTTAAGTGCTTCTTCCAGTACCGGAAGAATATCATCGAACCTGGAAGGTGTGGGTAGAAAAAATTCATTTAACAGGTCCCTGCAGAATCCATGGAAATGTCTGAAGGTGATGTTGGACCAGTCAAAGTTGTAAGGACTTGCTTCTATCATTTCTTTAATGAAATACCATAAGTTGCGGTTGTAGGTTATCACCAGGACTTTTTGATTTCCCGTAGCCAGTTTAGCTGCCCTTTGGGCAAGAACTAGTGTTTTACCACTACCCGCGGCGCCACGGAGTCTGCGGTGTCCTGGTTTAGGTATGGTGAGCTGTTTCTGTTGTGTGGTCAGTTCAATACCAGTTCTCCTATCACGGTGATAGGGTGGATGCAACCATTTTTCCAGTTTATGAGCCCATTCCGGATTCATGAATCTGTCTTTCCTGAAGTCATAACCTGGAACAACCAGATAAAGACTATCCTCATCTAAATCATCACATCCGGCAACTGTAAGGTAAGGGTACTCTTCATACTGTATCTGTGCAGGGTAACTTTCCATATGGTGCAGGTATATACCAGTTTTGAATATTACAAAACTTTTGGGGTCCTGGTCTATTTTTTCACTGATTTCGGGCACTAACTCCTGTATTAATTTATTGCGATAGTAATCAAGCTGCTTTTTATTGGCTTTGGGGGTGTTGTTCTGGCAAGATCCATCAATGATCTTGTAGATCATGAGACCTCCTTCTGGGTTTAAAAGAACCAGATCAGGGTGAGATCCATTAAAAAAAGGTCGCCAGTAAATCTTCCAGTAACCAGGTAAGTAATCATCTAAAAAATTAATAAATGTAAGCTCTCCTTCACTTAAATCATGGAATGTTTCTAGTTTTTCCCTTGATGGAAACAACCTTCCCTCCAACTTAAAACCTCCAAATATTTACTTAGTGATATTTTTATCAGCATTGCCGGCAATTAATTGTATAAACATTAATATTGCATAACTTTTATATAAAAATTATTATTTTAATTTGGAGAGTAAAATGAGTATTAAAGAAATTTGAGATACAAAAAAAATAGAGGTTATGTATGATATTAAATGTTTTATGGACTTTGATTAAACTTTAAATTCCTCTTGGATAAATACAATGGATTCTAATTCTGGATCTTGGGACCATGTTCCTATTTCGGTATGGATATTCAGGTTCCATATTACAATAACTTCACAAAGAGGGTCCAGTTGAATTGCAAAGGATTCCCGGGGATTATCAGGGTCCAGGTACACTGCGTAACTGTCTTCTGACTGGTGGGTGGTCCACTGGTAAAACCTGAGATTGGAGAAAACTTGGGGGAGTTTCTCCTGGAGTAACCGGTACAGATCCTTTCCGAAACCTGAATACCTTACCAGTACATTATCCAGGGTTTCCTCCTGAAACTCCTCCGGGGGTGTTAATAGATCACCAGTCATAATCCTCCTAACATAAAAGACTTCCCTGTATATTTTTTTTATTTGTTCCAGGTCTGTGATTTATTTTATCTTAAAACTGTGTGTTAATAAAAACTAAAACGTGCAGTAAATAAAAAAAATATGTACCTTAAATTACATAATAAAAACTCACAAGAACATGGTGAAATTGCCATATTTACTGGTAGTATGGAAATCTAATTAAAATAAAAGGGGGATTTTAAATGGATGAGAAAAAAGGTGTCGATAACATGTTTAATGACATGATTAAGACCATTAAGGAAAAACAGGTGGATCTGGACAATGCCATAGCCGAGTACACTGGGGGACCAGTTAAACCAGCAATGGATGTCATGGAAAACGAAGAAGAAGTGGTGGTCAAAACTGACCTGCCTGGTTTTAAACGTGAAGACATAAAAATCGATCTCACCGAGGACACCCTGGAAATTAATGCAGAATTCTCCAAAGAAACTGAGGAAGAAGGTGAAGAAGAGGGATTAACCTTCCACAGGAAAGAAAGACGATTCGGATCAGCTGCCCGGACTTACATATTACCCGCTAAGGTAAAAATCGATGATGTCACCGCCAGCTTTAAAGACGGAGTCCTCACTGTCACCATGCCCAAACTGGAGAAGAAAGAAACCTTCAATGTTAAAATTGATTAAAAATTCATTACGCAAAATATCATTACCAATGGAATATCTATTTCCTAAAAAAAGTTGTAAATGCTAAAAAATCGGCTATTTACCTAAAAAAGTGTTAATAGGGGGTGAATATCAACCCCTAAATTTAATTTTTTTTTATCCCTTAAGTTTATTATTGTATTTTTGCAGTGTTTACAATACTGTTATTGTATTTTAATGGTGTTTACAATACTGTTCATCAATTCCTGGTCACTATTGAAGTCACCAGGATCATCTACAAATTGTAGATAGTAGGCAACCTGCCCATCTTTACCAGTAATTACGTATAGGGATTGAGTATCTTAACCGGAGTGGTCTGTTTACCCCACCATCCACCTTTTTTAGTTCCAGGGGTTTCTCCACTTGGAGGTACATTATAGGTAAATTTCGGTAATTCTGCACCACAATTCTGGCAGAAATCAGCCGAATCAATATTTTCTGTCTTACAGTTAGGACAAATCTTTGTCATTTAAATCACCATTTTTAAAATTATAATCATTAAAGCGGAATCCCATAAATATTAAAAACTTATTAAAATCATCCATTTAACAGCTTTAACTAAAATTGCAAGTCCAACACCCCCTACCAGTCCAGTTAATAAGCGTAATTTATTATCACTCTCCCTGGATCCTAACAGTTGAGTGAAACCATCTAAAAATGCAGGTATCATCATTAAAAATGCTATAAAAATCAGGTATAGGGTGTATTCAACATAGACAAAATAAGCCCCGATAAAATAGGAAAAAGCACCAATATAAAACCCGGTGCATCGAGCACAAACTGGGAAATACTTTCCTCTGATCTTAAATGTTCTTTGAGGAATCCGGTGACATATTAAATTTAAAGCCTTAAACTCATCTGAAACCATTGAATCCTGTTTCATAGAAACCCACCCCCTATATTAAATATGGTATAAAACAATTTCTCGTTCTAATAATCAATTAACTGGATGCAATATAAATGTTCCATGAAAACGAATAAGGCGCATAGTTAACATTATTGTTAATAAGAATTTTTTGCTCTAGAAAATATAAAACGATTTCTAGTTGAAAGTTCGGGTAATAGTTAAAATAGTAAACCTAGTCTAATAATTTGAACTAGTCAAAAATAAAATACTTATACTATCAGGTATAATAAAATAGATTAGTATATTAAAAAATACTTAAACCTTGTAGTATAACAAAATGAACTAAAATTAGATGTGATATCATGCCTATTTTACCCATGGGGATCCCTCAGGATGTGGATAAATTCTTCTATAACCGGGAAAAAGACCTTAAAAAATTAAAAAATTATATCAATGCTTTAAATTTAGATGTTGCCGAACAGATACTGGTAACCGGCTTTAGAGGTGTTGGTAAAACCTACCTCTTAAAGAAGCTGGCCAGTGATCTTCCAGATAACATACTGGTGTCCTACGTGGACATCTCACGAATTTATGGTGTGCAGAAGGGCAAGATCACTGAAGAACTGATAATGAAGGAGATTTTAACCTCGCTGAATCAATCTCTCACAAAAAAAGAAAGCTACCCCTCTAAAATAAAAAGATCGCTTACAACTACCCTCCATAAAATCAACTGGAAGAAATATGATTTTAAAGAAGCAGGGGGAATTATGGGAGTTGACATACCCCACGTTAGTGATGATTACGATAAACTAAGCCACTTTATCATGCAGTTTCCCCAAAAATTAGTGGATTCATCATCCGGAAACCTGAAAGGGGTTCTGGTAATCATTGATGAATTCCAGCTCATTGGGGAACTGGATAACCCCACTGCATTTTTCTGGATGATCCGCAGCTACACCCAGGAGCAGGATAATGTAACCTACATCTTCACTGGTTCCACATCCAAAACCAGTGATATTGTGGAGATGATTAATGGAAATAATGGAGCCTATGGGGGGCGAATGATCCAGTTCAATGTGGATCCCTTCTCCTCTGATGAAACCAGGAGGTACCTATCGGAAAAGGTACCGGAAATAAATTTCACCAGTGATGGTTTTGCACGTTTCTATCAATGTACCAGGGGAATACCGGCTTATATTAATAGTTTCTGCAATACACTTTCAGCAGGGGAAGTTTACGATGAAAATATGATTAAGGAAACGTTCTTTGAGAAAATGGATCAGATCATCATCATGTGGATCCGAATTTGGGGAAGTCTTTCTAATCATGAGAAGGAGATTCTGATAAATCTTGCTCAATCCGGACCCCAAAGGTGGACGGAACTCATGGAAACCACGGATCTATCCAGGGGAACCCTGGCCAAATATCTGGATATCCTTAAAAACAAAGGAATAATCAATATCGAGGCAAAAAATTATAAAATAGGTGATTTAATGCTGGAAACATGGCTGCAACATAGAGAAGAGCTTGATGGTTATTATCCCCCTTAATAGATTTACCCTTCAATGGGTTATCCAATCAATAGATTCATCCAATCAATAGATTTCCCCATTAATAGATTGCCAATCAATAGCTTTATAAATCAATGGAATCATCAATCAAATAGATTTTATCCATTAATAATAACCATTATGTTACTTATAGTGCCTGCAACCTTCTTTTCCACACGGATGGTTTTGGCCATAGCCACCTTTTCATATTTGACTATTGATTCCTTCTTATTTTTAATTCCGGCAATGGATAAGAATGCCATGCCCATGCTCAATAGTGCTCCGAAGATCACCACCAGGTGCAGTCCACTGGTGAGACTAGCTGCTGCTGGTCCGTAAAGTTCACTGGACTGCATTAATTCTGGTGAGATGGCAGAGTGGAGTATCAGCCCGGCATAACACACAGCAAAGACCATACCCAGGTTTCGGGTGGTGGCTAGGATACCAGAGGCCATACCTGCTTTATCTGAGGGTAACTCTGACATAATAGCCTTATTAATGGGTGACTGGAAGAGTGCTGCCCCCAATCCCAGGAGACCAAGTCTGAAGAAAACATCCCAGGCATTGGAGTTCACTGATAGTTGGGTCATGGAAAGCAGGGCCACTGCTGATACCACTCCACCCAGGAATGCCGGGAACCTTGAACCGAATTTATCGGATATCATCCCACTAATGGGGGATACAGTCATCATTAAGACGGGTGATGCGGTTAATACCAGTCCAGTGGTGAACTGATCAAGGTGCAGCACCTTCTGCAGATAGAAGGGCACTGCAAAGAACATCATATACATACATAAATAGTTAAAGTGCAGGCTGAGGTTGAATGCACTGAACTTCCTGTTTTTGAAGAGTTTCAACTTCAACACCGGATTTTCAGTCCTGAGCTCCTGATAAATGAATAAAACCAGGCTGCCCAGGGCCATGATTCCAGTGATGATTGCGGTGGTGTAGCTGGCATTTTCCACCATGGTCAGGGTGTACACTGTTAAAAACAGGCATATGAACTGGAGTACGGTCCCGGCTATGTCCCATTTAACCGGACTCTTCTGGCTGCGTTTTAAGATCAGGTAACAGAAGGCAAAGTCCAGGATTCCCACTGGCAGGTTCACCAGGAATATGGATCTCCAGCCCATAAATCCGGACATTATCCCCCCGATGGCGGGCCCCAGTGCCAGACCTGCGGCTATGGCCACGGCATATATTCCCAGGGCCCTTCCCAGTTGGTGGGAGGGGAATGATTTTCTCACCAGGGCCATGGAAACACTGATCATCATAGCTGCTGCCAGGCCCTGTAATCCCCTGAAAATAATCAGTGATTCTATTGACGGTGATAAACTACAAAGCAGGGATGTGACCACGAACCCGGCCAAACCGGCTAGATATACCCGTTCCTGTCCCCAGAAGTCTCCGGCACGTGAGAAAAACAGCACAAATCCCAGGAGGGTGATGAGGTAACTGGTTAGAACCCACTGGGCTGTGGCTAAACCTACTCCAAAATAGACTGATATTGTTGGTAGGGATACGTTGATTATGCTGGCATTTATAGGAACCATCATGGTTCCCAGAGCTAGTGCTAGCAGGATCTGCCATTTCTTGTCGTAACCTGTGATTTTACCATGACCCAGGAGAGGGATTTAAATAATGAGCAGATAATCCCTTATATCCACTTAGTAATAGCATTTTCACAGTTAAAAAAAACCTGTTAAAAGAATTTAAAAGATTTGGTTGCGTTTTGATATTTTTAGAAATAAATTTACCTGTAAATCTCAATTAAAATTACACCTTCATAACAAATTATTAGTACACTATAAATTAAGTTGATCATCCTTTATAAATGTTATTAAGATCTCTACATCCCCCTTAAATCTGTAACCATATCCCGCCTAAATCTGCATATTAATGCTTTTTACAATAAACATATTTTATATTGTACTGACAATACATTATCATTAATAGGAATATTTTTAATATTTAATAATTTATTGTGCCCTAATATATTTTTTATTGTATCCTGGAGTAAAGCAAATGAACCTAGAAAAGTTGTCTCTAAATTCAAAGTTGAAACTCCTGGGCAGGGGTCAGATACTCCCCCACCTCCAGACGAGTATCTCCCAAGCAACTGATAGTATTCTGATAGTTGGCCCCTGGCTTGATGCTTATTTTGTAGGCAAAATCATTGATTCAATGGCTGACCAAAATATAGGGGTTTCTTTCATTGTCCGTATAGAGGACGACGATGTTATTGATTCAAAAACACTATCAGCGTTGAACTTAGCAAGAAAAAACATAAAAAAATTCCAGGCCAGAACCCTCAAGAACCTCCACTCTAAGATCATCCTACTAGATAAGGATATATTTTACCTGGGCAGCACCAACTGGTACTGGTACAGTCTCCATGAATCATTGGAAGTTACTGTAACCGGGAAAACATCCCTTATAACAGATATCATTTCAGAAATGGATAGTTACTGGGAGAAGGCCACTCCTTTAACTATGGATGACCTGAAGGACTACAATGATTTTGAACCAATTAAGAAGGATATTCATTGATATTTTTACGGACAACACGTAAATAATATTTTTACGGATACCCTAGATTAAGATACTACGTAAAATTAAATAAATTAGATATAACGGAATAAATGAATTAAATAATGGAATAATGAATTATATACCGCCAACTGGTAAGTATAAAACCCCATTAGCATTTTATGCTAATCTAACATGATTAATAGTCATAAAAAAATAGTAAAATTTATATTTAGAACAATCAAACTATCTCTTCTAATAATTTAATCTAAAACCATTAAAATGATTATAACTAGTTAAAGAAAGGTGAATTATAATGTTAGATATCGCTTTTAAAGATTTTAAGGCCAAAAAAGGCCGCGCTGCCATGTGCATCATAGGAGTCATGGTATGCGTTTTACTCATCGGCACTGTTAACCTGGTATTATACGAAATGGAATCCGGTCTTAAAGGAGACCTGGGAACAGTCAATGGAAAACTTTACTTTGAAAAAAATGGAACCAGCTTCCCACCCTATGCCAGTATACTCCCTGAAAGTCTGGGAAATGAAGTCTTAACCCGCAGCGAAGTTAACCCGGATAAGAGCACCAAAGCACTCTTTGCACCTATACAGGGTAGTAATGATACCCGCTACACCATGATCGTGGGTCTGGCACCAGGTAAGGAGCAGGCTTTCATTGAAAATACCACGGTAACTGGTAAAAGTTCTCTGGTGGGGGAAAGTGACAATGCAGTTATTCTGGGATCTGAGACTGCAAAAACTTACAATGCAAGTGTGGGCAGCACCATAACTGTTCAGGGCAACCAGTATCAGGTGATTGGTATTATGAAGCAGGTGGGCACAGGATGGCCTCTGACCATTGATAGCTCCATGGTCATGTCCCTATCCCATGCACAATCTGTCATGGAAATGCCCAGTCTCATATCCACCGTTATAATCGTACCCAGCGGATCCATAGACACTGCTGAGACCAGCCTGCAGGATGCATATCCCAGTTACAGCATTTACTCTGAAAAGGACACCCAGAAAACACTGGATGATAACTTAAGTCAGATCAGGATATTCATGAACATGATCAGTGCATTCATCTTCGTGGTTTCAGTGATCATCATCATGATCGTTATGATGATGTCAGTTAAGGAAAAAACCAAGGAAATAGGTACTATGCGGGCCATTGGAACCAGGAAAAGATCAATTTTGGCATTGATAATCTATGAATCACTCATCCTGAGTTTGATAGGTGGTATTATTGGAATCATACTCATGTCACCCACCTATAACATGCTGGGACTTTTAATGGGTGAAGCTGATGTAAACTTCCTGAGTTTCAACATACCCATGCCAATAGTCTTCCAGGTGCTGGTGATTGTCTTTGTCATTGGAACATTCAGTGGACTCCTACCAGCCTATATGGCCACCCGTATCAGCCCCATAGATGCTTTAAGATATGAATAAAGATTATCATGAAAAAATATCAAATTAGAAGGTGTGTTTAATATGAAAGGTTTAGTTAAGGGAGAGGGACTCTGGAAAACTTATAAACTGGACAGCACAGAGGTCCACGCTCTAAGAGGATTGAATATAACCGTTGATGAGGGTGAATTTGTGTCCATAATGGGCCCATCTGGGTCTGGTAAATCAACCCTCCTCAACATGATCGGAGGTCTGGACACCCCTACCAGGGGCGATCTCTTCATTGGTGAGAAGGAAATTTCCTCCATGAAGGATGGGGAACTTACTAAAATGCGTGCAGAAAATATTGGATATATATTCCAGACATTTAACCTCCTACCAGCGTTAACTGTCCGTGATAATGTAGGGTTCCCCATGAGGAACCTGAGTGGAGATAAGAAGATGGATAAATCTTCCAGAACTCGAAGGGCAGAAGAGTGCGTGGAGATTGTTGGTCTGGGTCCCCGGATGAACTATCTTCCATCCAAACTTTCCGGGGGAGAAAGGCAAAGGGTGGCCATTGCCCGGGCCCTGGTTAACAATCCTAAATTCATCCTGGCAGATGAACCCACCGGAAACCTGGACACCGAGGCCACCGAGAACATAATCAACCTTTTACACCAGGTTAACGATGAAGGCACCACCGTGATTATGGTTACACATGACGTGGACACCACCAAGGATACACGGGTAATGCGAATCAGAGATGGGGTTATTGAAAGCTAAATCCCATTTTTCTTTTATTTTTTAAAATAAATTCACATTATTCAGACAAATCTAAGATAAATCCATTATTAATTTTTTAAGCCCAAATTGGGGAAGAATGTAAAGATTGTAATTACCATCAAATTTATATTATTACTATTATATTAATTTATAATATGCAGGATTTGAAGATCATTGGTTTTAATATCAAAAATTCAAACGAAATGAACTAAAAAAATGCTAAAAAAGGCTTTGAAGAAAGGTTAAAATGACGATTATCTTATCCTTTAACCAACTCATTATGGTCAAGAAGTAAGTATAAATCCCCTTATGGTTAAAATAATAAAGGAGATGCCAGAGATTAAGAGAAATAGAAGAAAATTTAAGATATAATACAAAGTTTAATTGTTATTGATATTACTAAATAAAAGAGGAATAAAAAATGAGCCAGTGGAAAGAAGTTAAAAGAGATGAAGAGGAGATTGAAAAACCTGTTTTTTGGGAACCCGCAGCCATAGGAGAAGCATTACAGGGGAAATACATTGACCTGGAAGAAAATGTGGGCCAGTTCAAGAGCAACCTTTACACTTTCAGAACCTCTGAAGGTGAAATGAAGGTGTGGGGTTCCACAGTCCTGGATGAGTTAATGAAAAAAGTGGACATGGGTAACGAAGTCCGCATAACTTTCAATGGCAAACAACCCTCGAAAAGTGGTAAAAACCCATGGAAGGATTTCAAAGTTGAATATAAGGAATAACAAATTTTTAAAGGGATCAGACTCATCCATGGAATATAAACTCCATGGAATATAAAAAATACCACTGAAAAACTGTTTTTCCACTTACACCTATAAATTAAACAAAACAAACAAATAAGTGATTATGTCAACTATAATTTTCACCATCGGCCACAGCAACCATCCCTTCTCCAGATTCATGGAGTTAATCCAGAAACAGGATATCCAGATGGTGGTGGATGTTCGAACCAGGCCCTACAGTAAATACACACCCTACTTCAGTAAAAAACCCCTGGAAGAAGGATTAAAAGAATACCAGATAGAGTACGTTTATCTGGGGAATAAGATTGGTGGAAAACCAGATGATGCGAAGTTCTACCATGAAGGGGAACTCCTCTACCACCTCCTGGAAGAGGATGATAAGTACCAGGAAGGGCTCAGGATACTCCTGGAACTTGCCAGGGATAATAAGATTGTTATTATGTGCAGTGAAGAGGATCCATCCCACTGCCACCGCCACCACCTCATCAGTCAATCCTTACTCAAACATAACTTCCAGATAACCCATATAAAGGGAAATGGTGATCTGGAAAAGGTTAGAAGCGATTACCAGACCAGATTATTTTAATTAAAGGATTATTATTTTAAATTAATTAATAGGTTTTAATTAATTAAGGGGGAAATTATAATAGAATTGTTTTAAAATAGTTTTGTATAAACCCCTATTTATTAACCCTGATTTAAATGCTTAAAAACGTCCTTGAAACCCTGGAAAAAAATAGAATCTTCCGCAGGAAGGTGGAACACATTGAAACCCTCAATGAACGCCAGGCACAGTACGGTGAAGTGAAAGAACTCCCTTTATCCTTGCAGAAATATCTCCAGGACAGTCGTATAAAACTCTACCAACACCAGGTTGAAGCCACCGAGCTCATCAGGGAAGGTGAAAATGTTCTTATAACCACTCCCACTGCTTCTGGTAAAACCCTTGCATTTAACCTGGCTATTGTTGAAACTTTAAGCCGTGAGGAAGAGGCCACTGCCCTTTACATTTACCCAGCCAAGGCACTGGCTAATGACCAGTTAAATGTCTTAAAACACCTGGAATCATCCTGTGGATTGGATTTTAAACCCAATATCTACGATGGTGACACTCCCAAGAATATCCGTCCCTGGATTAAGGAAAACTCACGTTTAATTCTCACCAACCCTTACATGTTACACCTTATAATGGATTGGCATCACCAGTGGTCACGTTTTTACAAGAACCTGAAGTACGTGGTAATTGATGAGGCCCATCATTACCGTGGTGTTTTCGGATCCAATGTAGCATTCCTCATCCGTAGATTAAGACGAATCTGTAACCATTACGGCAGTTACCCTCAGTTCATTCTCTCATCAGCCACCCTGGCCAACCCTGATGAGTTCAGCCGTAACCTGGTGGGTATGAGTTTCCAGGAGGTTAACCAGGATACTTCTCCCAGTGGGAAGAAACATTTCATTCTTTATAACCCCTTTGCCAAGTGGGGTGATCTTTCCACCCACCAGGAGACCAAGAACCTGTTCCAGCTCATGGTCACTAACGATCTCCAGACTTTATGTTTCACTGTCAGCCGTAAAATGGCAGAAATCATTGCCATGTGGACTAAAAGAGAGTTAAACGAAACAAAACCAGACCTGGTCAACCGTATAACCGCCTACAGGTCTGGTTATCTGGCCCAAGAGAGACGTAAAATTGAGAAGGGACTTAAAACCGGTAGTCTGGTGGGTGTGACCTGCACCAATGCCCTGGAGCTGGGATTGGATATTGGTAGTTTAGATAGTGTGATTATCAGCGGCTACCCTGGAACCATGATCAGCACCTGGCAGCAGGCAGGACGTGCAGGACGTGCAGAAAATGAGTCACTGGTCATTATGGTGGCCTTTGAAAACGCCCTTGACCAGTACCTCATGAAGCACCCTGAATTCCTTTTCCACAAAAGTCATGAGAATGCAGTCATCGACCTTCAGAACAAGAAAATAACCCAGGGACATCTTATGTGTGCGGTTAAAGAATTACCATTAACAGTGGATGATTTTGAAAAATATTTTGAAGCAGATTATGATACTCTGGAGGCTATTCGTCAGGGCGGACTGGTAAAGGAAACCCTAATTGGGTTAACCTATATAGGGCTTAAAAGTCCGGCCATGAACATCAGCCTGGATCAGATATCCAGTGACCACTTTAAGGTTTTCCATAATAAACGACTAATGGAGACCATGGACCGTCAGCATGCCTACAGTGAAGCCCACGAAGGAGCAGTACTCATCAACCAGGGTGAAACCTACACCGTGGACAGTTTCGACCTGGTCAAAAGAACCATCAATGTTAAGAAGATGGATGTGGAATACCATACCCAGGCCCTTAAAAATGTGGATGTTTCCATTGAAAAGGAGATTAGCTCCAGACGGATAGGTAATTTCAGTGTTTCCTTTGGTGAGGTTAAGGTTACCCAGGATTTCTATAAATACAAGACAATGATTTACGGGAAAACCCTATCCACTCATAACCTGGAGTTACCCCCATTAAAGTATCATACGCGTGGTTTATGGTTCACTGTCCCGGGATTAGTCCAGGATACATTGGAAAATATTTTCACCAAAAAGGATGCCTACCCTGGTAGCCTGCACGGCGCAGAACATGCCCTTATCTCCATGTTCCCCTTACTAGTACTCTGTGACCGTTTCGATATTGGGGGTTTATCCACCAATTACCATCCTGAGACAGGTAAGGCAACTATTTTCATCTATGATGCCTATGAGGGTGGTATTGGCCTGGCAGAGAAAGCAGTTGAGGTAATGGAAAAACTGGTTGAAGTAACCCGGGACATGGTGAAAAGCTGTCAGTGCCGTAAAGGATGCCCTACCTGTATTTATTCCCCTAAGTGTGGTAATGATAATAAACCATTACATAAAAAGGGAACTATTTTCATCTTAGAATCTATTCTGAAGATGATGAATGGTGAAAGTGTAGATCTACCCACTAATATAACTTATGATCATATGGAAACCACCACTTCGCCTTTTAAACCTCCAATGGTGGGTGCAGAAGGTTATCAAGAATTTGAAAACCCTGAAAATCTTACCCTGAAGGGTGAATCATTCTATCTTAACGGAAACCTTAAAGAATCACTGGAATGCTTCCAGAAAGTTCTGGAAATGGATGAAGGTAACCTTTCTGCATTGAAGTATAAGGGTATGATCCTGGCAAAACAGGAAAAACATGAAGAAGCTATTGAATCCTTTCAGAAAGTCCTTAAGAATCAAGAAGAAGATGCTGAAGCTCTTTATTATATGGCAGTTTCCTTGCATAAAACTGGTAGCTATCCTGAAAGTAAAGATGCCTCGAATAATCTCATTAAAATCAGGTCTGATTGGGATGATGCCTGGTGTATACTGGGCATGGCGCTTGAGGCACTAGGTGATAAAGAAGGAGCTATAACTGCCTATAGGAAGGCTTTGGTTATTAATCCTTTGAATGAAGATGCTACGAATAATTTAAATGGTATTTTAGAAGATTGATTTATCATAACTTAGAAACATATCCTGCAGTATGTGAAAAAATTATTTGAAGATCATTCATTTTTTAGTACTGAAGATTATTCATTTTTTAGTTCTGGTGAGAGGATTGCCTTTTTCTATTAGGTTGAGGGTTATCTCCTCAAACTCATCCCACAAACCAGGCGCTTCCTCTTTAAAACGTTTTGAACGTGGAAATGAAGATAATTTAACTCCACTGGAAGCATATGTGCTGTTATATTCCCTGTCTTTAGTATCCAGATCTATTAATTTAGAATAAATAGATTTAAGAAGTTCCAGACAGTTATTAAAAGAGGATATGGAGATTATTTCTTTATCAGTGAAGGTTATTGCCAGTAGTGATGCCTGGTTTCTCCACATTATCTCATTCCATGAAGGCATAGGCATTTTAATCAGCCGATGGGCCAGGAGGATCTTCAACTCATCCCCCACAACTTCACTTTCGGCATCTTTGTTTAATTTATACCAGAAATCCTTAAGTAATTCCATATTTTTATCATTTTCAAGGGAAATTAACGTTCGAGTAGAGTTTATTTTCCTTCTCTTTGACCTTCTATCCCTTCGTAAGTTGCTTATCTCACTAGAGGCCAATCCCATAATCACTCCTAAAACAGTGGAAATTATAGGAATATATCCTGTAATATTATTTAACGTAAAATCAGCTCCGTAAATTTATTTTTAAATTAATACTAAAAAAAAGCGGCTTAAAATTCACTTAAAATTCAGTATTTATATATTGATTTTTGGTACCTATAAAATGATCTATAGGGGGCTTGGGTGGTTTTTTAAAAAATAAATTTTAAAGGTTTTATTAAACATTTTAAGTGATGTGAAAATCTAGGAAGATGTGATTTGCATGGGAAGTTTTCACCAGTGCATTAATAGTAGCTTTTTTAACAAAGCCCGTGCTATAGATTTACTACGATTATTAATTATCCTGGAGAAGTGACAGTAAAATGGAAGCCACACTTGAATATCCTGAGAAAACTGCCGGATACAACATGGTAACAGAGGTCCCTGTTTTCAGTGCAGATGATACCATTGGGAAAATTAAAGAGGTCTTAGTTGATAAATCATCCCAATTCAATAGTCTAGATTACATATACCTCACTGATAAAATTAACACCCTGGTTGGGGTTATTTCAATTAAAGATATCCTGGTTACCGTGGATAAAACTGTTAAGGCCTCCGAGATCATGGTCCGTGATCTGGTAACCGCCGATGTCACCACTGATCAGGGAAGACTGGTTTATCTGGCATTGTCTCATGGTTTGAAGTCCATACCCGTGGTAAATGAGGAAGGCAGGTTCATGGGTGTGGTGCCCTATGATACCATACTCCAGATTTTCAACCTGGAAGTGCAGAGTGATGTTTTTAACTTTGGAGGTATATTTCACCGTGTTGGGGATGAATACATATCCATACATTCATCAGCCATCCATATGATCCGTTCACGTCTGCCATGGCTCATTATTGGAGTTATTGGTGGTACACTGGCCGCATCATTAATTGCCCAGTTTGAGGAGCTTCTGGCCAGTTTCATTGCCCTGGCTAGTTTCATACCGGTGATGGTGTATATGAGTGATGCTGCCGGGGCCCAGACTGAAGCCTTGATTATTCGAAGTATGGCCCTGGACACACATTTAGATGTTCGAAAATATTTAACCAGGGAAATACTGGTAGCCACCGTACTGGCACTTGCATCCGGTGCTTTTGCAGCTTTACTGGCCTATCTCACCCGCCAAAACCTGATATTGGGGGTTATAATTTTCCTGGCACTGTTTTTTAGCATAATTGCTTCGGTAACCATCAACACCTTAGCACCCCTGATTTTACGAAAATTTAACTACGACCCCGCACTGGCTACCGGTCCACTGGCCACTATCTTCAGTGACATTGCCACCCTGGCCATTTACCTGGCAGTGGCCATAATCTTACTTGGTTGGTCATGATCTAACCTAAAAATATTCAATAATTTTTTAATACATTTATGGGGAAAATTTTAAGTTAAAAATATAGATCTAATCTAGAATTCTATCTAGAATATTTTCAGATTATATTAAAGGGGAGTATGAAATTCTTTTGGGAGGGGGGAGATTGTTATGGGCAGTAAGTTCATCTTAACAGTTTTAACAATCCTTTTATCATCTTCAGTAATGTTGGGTGGAAGTATTACTTCTGCATATTCTCCGGATTCATCCACTAATTCCAATGTTAATGTTATTGCTGCTTCATTTTCCTGGGAAAATGCCAAGTCCTTGATCTCAGTATGTTCATTTTAAATTCGCCTCCGCCTTTTATCCTCATCTCCAACCAGAATACTTTCATCTTCACCAGAGCGTTTGCTTTCTGCATCTCCAGCTAGACCGGTTTCATCTTCACCGACTCGAACCCTTTCCATCTATCCTGAAAGACCTGTTTCGACTTCACTAAATAGTCCAGTATCTACTCACCAGAGCGTCCTATTTCTTCTTCCCAAACCAGGCCGCTTTAAGATTACTAGCTTGATTATCTTTTAAACCATGTCCCCTGTTTTGGTTATTCCTTAAACAGTCCCCTGTTTATTCTTAGGCCCATCTGATTTTATTATATCAACTGCATAATACTAATTGTTGTTATTATAGAATAATGTTGGAATATATTTATAATATTAAAATAAGATTATAATGATTGAACCCCATAATAATGTTAGGCACTAATATCTATAAGGAGGTGTTTGAATGAATAACAGAGAAACCATCACTATTGTTGGAATATTTTCCATAGTTTTACTAATAGGACTGGTAATGTGTCGCGTGTAACTAAACTTCTTTATTTTAACAACACAACTTGAATCAGAATGCAGTTCTATAATCAAATGGATAATTATTATTAGAGAATGGGGTAGAAATCATATTATAAGATAATTAATCCTTTATTAAGACAATTATTCATATTATGGAGAAATAATCTTTATTAAGATTCTTTATCGTAATTGGGAATATTAATCATTTATTGGAGATAGAATCCTCTTTAATGAAATTATAATAAATTCACTCTCAAAGTTAGTTCTAAAAAAATAAGGTAGGTAAACTCTCAGCAGATAGTATCATGATGGTCTCTGGAAGCCTGTATATTTTCCTGATGCTTTGCATATCTTAGAACTTCATCAATGTCTTTTTCCAGGCTATCATAGGCATCCAACAGGTCATTGTAAAGGATGTTTACCTGTTCCCGGCTCATGGTGAGTCTGATTACAATGCGCAGTATGGCTTTATCCTCAGCATTTTTAGGTAGTGTGTAGGCGGGGATTATCCATCCTTTCTGTCTTATTCTCTCAGAAAAGTTGAAAACATCAAAATTACATTTTTCATCCAGCTCAAATGCCACCAGTGGCAAGATTCGGGTTTCGTTGTTGATTACCTTGAATTTTCCACTGGAATCCATCTTCCGGGCCAGGTATTCTGCATTATTAAATAGTAGTCCCATAATAGCCGTGTATCCATTTCTTCCAATTGCTAGAAGGTTGAAATACTGGGCAATAATTGTACTGGCCCCTTTGGAGAAGTTAAGGCTGTAGGTAGGCATCACACCCCCCAAGTAGTTCACCTCGAATATCAGATCATTGGGTAGGTCCGATTCGTTCCGGAATATCAGGAAACCAACACCTGGAAATACAAGACCGTATTTATGGCCGGAAACATTGATACTGCGAACATGGGAAAGTCTGAAGTCCCATTTCATTTCGGGGTAGATGAAGGGGACCACAAATCCTCCACTGGCAGCATCCACGTGTATGGGGATGTTCCATCCCTTTTCTTTGTTGATTTCAATTAGCATGTCGTTGATTTTACTTATGGGGTCCATTTCTCCAGTGAAGGTGGTTCCCAGTACTGTGCCAACGCATATAGTGTTCTCATCAATACTCTTTCTCACCAGATCCACATTCATCACGTAGTTATCCTCTTCCATGGGTATTATACGGGGTTCTACATCGAAGTAACGTGCGAACTTCTTCCACACTACATGTACATCCTCACCAAATATGATGTTGGGTTTATCCGTGGATTTACCTTCGTTTTCGCGTTTCTTCTTCCAGTTCCATTTATGGGCCAGTAATCCTAACATTATAGCTTCTGAAGAACCAATAACACTAGTGCCGATGGGTTTGCTATCTTCTGGTGCGTTGTAAAGACGAGCAAGGATGCTGATAACCCTGTCCTGTATTAAACTGGAGTAGGGATATTCATCCTGATCCACGAAGTTTTTACCAGCATTTTCCATGAACAATTTCTCTGCGTGTTCATCCATTTCAGTGGTTACAAAACTGGCCAGATTCAGTGACGGGTTACCATCCAGTTTCAGTTCATTCCGGATCATGTGGTAAACCACGTCAGTTGCTATTGGGTCTTCTGGTATTTCATACTTAGGAGACTCCTTGGCATAGTAGGCCATCAAAGCTTTTAACGTCTCATCACCAGAGAGTTCTTCAGATTCCCTTATAAATTCCTCAATCTCTTCATCAGTTAAAGAATAAGATAACACAATTCCACCCCCCATTTTATAAAAACTATTATACATTATTTTGTTAACATTCAGTATTATAGTTTTTTAAAAAAAGAGAGTTAGTTAATCCAATTTTAATGAATAAAAAGGTAAAATAATTCCTGAAATTTCATTTAAGAGACGATTTTAAGAGTAATTAATAAATAGAAAAAGTTTAAAGATTTATAACCTGATAACTAAATAAAAACTGTCAATAAAGCATTTTTGTTATAGTAATACACAAAAAATCATTCAAGGTTATGGTGGTGTATCTGCAGGGCTGGATTGGCATATGCAGTATTTGCACAGTGAAAGTTCATCTCTAATGAACATTTTTTTCCCGGTGCAGTAGAAAACTCCATCGGTTTCATAAACAGTGGTTTTATTGGAGAAAGTAATGCCGGGAGGATGTAAAGGTTTACGGGCAATGAAAGTTAAGTAAATTGAGATTCCTTTAATAAATTCTTTAAACTCATCATCACCTGATCCATGCAACTGGAAGTAGTGATCTATTCTAGCCTCCATGTCTTTTAAATCTTCCACATCAACCTCTCCGTTGTAATCTTCACTTGCTGAGTTCATTATTTCCGGGAAGTTATCCTGGTTGTACTGGGACATGGTTTTATGGATATCCTTAACTTCACCGGGAAGTTTATTAAGTTTAAAATCAGCAGGTTCCTTCTTCATTATTTCCTGATATTTTTCCAGGTCCTTCTTTATTTTTTCCAGTAATTGTGAAGTTTTCATGTACACCTCATAATCAAATTCATGAAATCATACCTAAAAAATAATTTCATCCTTCAGTATAATTTTGCATATTAATACCAATTCCATTGTAATATGTTATCATTAAAAAATTTTAGATAGTGGATGAAAGTATGAAAAAGGATAAAGTATTAAATTATAGATGATAATATATACACCAGGTTATCATAGATTTTAAGTGAATTCTGCGTAAAATGAAAAGTTTCAAAATATATCATTTTTTCAAAATATATCATCTGATTTTTTTTATCCAGTATTCCTAAATTTTTCTTTAAAATAATCCCGAATATTAAATTCCTCAAAATACCAGTAAAATGATCAGCCCATGTATACTAAACGGTTGAAATAGGGGTATTTCGGAGATTTTTATTTTTTTATACATTTTTTTGTATTGAGGAGGGAGCTTGAATTTATATTCATTATATTTTTTCCAGGTTTCTGGTGTTTTAATTGTTGAAATTAATAACATTAGACTATGATCATCCTATGTTTACTTTTTTTGGGATTCCAGTAAATTTATGAAACTATCCAGTCCATCTTTACCAGAATCAATGATATCAATTGCAGAGTCAAGTTCATCATCTTTTGATCTCTGGTCAACTATTAATCTGCGGATGATGAACCCCATTATTCCCAGTACAGCCATGAATATTAGAAAATAAAAAATAGAGGCAAAAAGGTACTGCAACCCGGTCAGGTTGTCCTGTGTGAGGAAGGTTAAGGTGAAAAGTACTAAAAAGGCGAAGGTGAAACAGCTGGCAACAACCAGTAAGAGTTTCTGGTCATCGTTCTTATCACGGAAGGCGGAGTAGGCGGCTATGGATAATGAGGATCCTGCCAGGCTGAAAACCAGAAATTCTGGTATTAAGTGGGTTAAATCCATTCTTTAACTTCCTTTTATTCTTTATAACACTGCTGATTTAACACGTCTTCTTTGGTTAATGGTTTTGCATGAGTTAAAATTTTATTGAAGGCTATATTGTAAATATTTAATAATTTACGGTTGCATTTTTTTATCCCTACTGAGCCTCTAGTTTCTGTGTGGCGGTGAGGCTTTTCAACGTACAGATGTGTGTTGTTGAAAATCATGAAATGTTTGGTGGGTCTTTCTGGTAAAATAAAATACTTTACATCATTATATTTATCAAGTAAAGTGTAAATTTCCGTTCTGTCCTCACAAAATACATTAGGCCCTGCAATGATAATAATAGACTCAAAATTGTGGTTGGCTGCGTGTTTAACAATTTCCTGGGTGTTTTCACTGAATTCACCCACGATAACCTTAAGTTCTAGCCTCTCATTTATTTTCCCATTGGATTTTTTATTTTTGAAGTCCTCAATGAGGTTAAATCTCCAAACTCTCTTTTTATAACGCTCATCACTGTGAAAAAGAACAATTTCAGCACCATAATATTCATCACAAATAGGATTATGCTTGTATACTAATTTAAACAGGATGAAAACTGCCAGTAAGGATGATATGATTATAATGGCCAGTATCAGAACATGGTCAACTGGAATTTTGGACAACCCCTCAGTAAAATCACTTTTAGTGTCATGTGTTACACTTGAAGTGTATGTCTTACTGGTATATAAATCCTGCCATGATTACAAATTTAAATTATAATAAAAAAATGACTATTAATAATAACCATTAAGAATTTAAAATCAACACTATTAATCAGATAAAATTATGTAAACTGCATTGATATAATAATAAGAAAACCCTAAGAATAATAATAAACCCGGGTGATTGATTTAAAGATTTTTCAAAGCTTCTTTAGCCGCATTTTGCTGTGCTTCTTTTTTATTCCCACCAACTCCAGTTCCATAATTTTTACCATTGATCATGGCAGCCATGGTGAATGTTTTCTTATGTGGTTCTCCTTCTTCGTTAAGTAAGTCATAGACTATGCTGAAACCATCTTGATTCGATAATTGTTGTAATTCTGATTTATAATCATAAAAAAAGACATCTCCATTATCTATATGTGGCATGACTGTTTTTGAAAGAAATTTTTTAACAGAACCCAGACCTAAATCAAGATACAATGCCCCGATAAATGATTCAAATACATCACCAGTAACTGAATAAAATTCTCTTCTGGATAATTCAGCACCAGCACCTAACTTTACATACTTATCCAGACCTATATCCATGGAATAGGTATAAAGAGCTTTTTTACACACATAATTTGCACGCATACGGGTTAATTCACCCTCATCTAAATCCCGATCCTTTTCATATAAAAATTCAGACACCACCAGATCCAGGACTGCATCACCTAAAAATTCCAATCTTTCATAACACTCATTGAGGTCGTTTTCATAGGAATAGGACTCGTGCAAAAAGGCTATATCATAAAGATGAATATTTTTAGGGTTTATTGAAAATTTTTCCAGTAGCTGCATAACTATCAGTATAATTGTTGGGTTAATAGTCTTATTAATGTTTATAAAAAAGTGTTTAGTGTTTTTATAAAAAAGTGTTAGCGTATATATTTTAAATTACATCCCAATTTTAAGATTCCCTACTATTTTAGAGGTTCATGATTTTACTAAAATATTTATTAAATAACAATGGAAGATTTAGACCCCAAATCTCCTTTCTCTCTGCTGATATGATCTTAAAGCCCTTAAAAAGTCTACCTTTCGGAATGCAGGCCAGTAACTATCGCAGAAATAGAGTTCTGAATAGGATGCCTGCCATAGTAAAAATCCGCTAAACCGTTCCTCACCACTGGTTCTTATGATAAGGTTGGGATCATCTAATCCTGCAGTATAAAGGTTTTCATTTACTACTTCTTCATTAATGTCTTCAGGATCCAGTTTTCCTTCCTTAACTTTTCCTGAAATCTTTTTAATGGTGTCCACTATTTCTAAACGCCCATCATAACCAATGGCTATATTCAAAAGCATATTGTTATAGGAAGCGGTTGATGCTTCCGCAATATCTATGGCTTCTCTCACATCCTCTGGAAGTAAATCCAGCTGACCAACTGCTTTCACCCGAACTTCATTCTTGTGAATTTTCTTATTTTTGGCTATTCCTTCAAAGTTTTCTTTAAAAAGCTTCATCAAGCCTTGAACCTCATCCTGTGGCCGGTTAAAGTTCTTACTTGAGAATGCGTACACGGTGATAATCTCTATTCCCAGATCAACACACCATCCTAAAAAGTCTTCAAGGGTATTTTTTCCGTGTTTATGACCATCCAGCGGACTCATATTCCTTTGAATTCTTGCATATCTCCGGTTACCATCCATGGTAATGGCTACGTGCTTGGGCATATCCTCCGGCCGGAGATCTCTGGATATATACCATTCGTATGCACTGTAAAGTGGTTTTAAAATAGACATTTTATATTTCCTTTCAATTGACCCCCATCGAGTAGGGTATCCTCTTTCACAAATAAAGTTATGTTCTTACTTTTATCTTTGAAATAAATAAATTAAATTGTGTAAATTTGGGAGCGAAATTATTGTAAATGTGATGAAAAAAATCCAGAATATTTGCAACTTCGTTATATCAGGGTATATTTGACCACAACGTCGGATATATTTATATATCATATGTTACATACAAAGAATCATGAAAGGGGAAGATGATGAAATTATTGAAAATTGGTTTTTAAGGCGAAATATTGCTAAAGGAACTCAAAAATCGTATAGTATTGCTTTTAAAGATTATTGTGATCTTATTGGTAAAACACCTAGTGAATTATTTGAAGAAGCTGATTTAGAAGAAGAAAGAGGTGTTAGGCCAATAAAATCCAAAGTTTATCATTATCTACTCAAATATAAAAAACATCTCATTGAATCAGGTAAATCTAAAAAAACTGTAAAATTATACTTTTCTACTGTTAGATCTTTTTACATGTCATTTGATATCACTCTACCCGATATTAAGTTAGATAGTGGAGACATAGGTTTAGAAAAAAATGAGGGCAGGCTATTAAAACGAGCTGACATTCGTAAACTAGTGAATGCAGCATCTTCACGTGAACGTGCATTAATTTATCTCATGGCATTATCAGGGATGGGTCAACAAGAGGCAAGAGATTTAACCATTAAGAAATACCTTGATGTAGCAAGTTCGGCTATTGGAAAACCTTTAGATGATGTAAATGATCTATTCAAATTTGAAGATGAAATTCTTAAAGAGATTTTAACTTTACATATTACTCGTCAAAAAACTAGGTATAGTCATATAACGTTTATTCCTCCAGAAGCTTCTCGAGAAATTATACACTATCTTAAGGAACGGTGTAATGGGAGAAATGAGAAAGTTAGGGTTGATAATAACTCTGATTATATATTTGCAAGTAAAAATGGCGGACAACTATCAAGAGATAGTATTGTTACAAATTTCCGCCGTATAGGTGAACTTGCTGGTTTTAAACGTGACAAAAATAGCTACAGCTTTTGGAGAAGCCATGCACTTCGTAAATATTTTATTTCTACCTTCATAAATAAGAAAGGAGAAAAAGTTATTGCTGATTTCATGGCAGGACATAAAATAAGTGATATGGATAGAGCATATTGGAAGGCCAATCCTGAAGATTTAAAAAAAATGTATGCCGATGCATTACCTACACTTTCACTAGATAAAGCAAACGTACGAGATTATGAAACTGAAGAGTTTAGAGAAATAAAAGAGAAGAATAAAGATCTAAATGAAAAACTAAAAATGCAAAATGAAGAGATGGCCCAATTAAAAGATCAGATAAAGTCGGTTCAAGATGATACTCAAAAGTCGTTTAAAGAACTTTTAGAGAATTTGAACCCTTCAGATCCAAATGCAATCGCCAAATTACTCCCAATTTTATCTAGCAGTGCTTTTGAAGACAAAAATATTGTTAAAACTCAATATAGAAAAAATACTGACTAAATGCTTTTTTCCAATTAAAAGATGAATTAACTTGTGCATCAGTCTCTTAGTTGATGTCTTAATTTTTTAATAATTTTAATCCCATTAGCGATAGCTCTCTTCTAAAAATAGGTTGAAATCCATACAATCTATTTGATTTAATCTTGCAAACGATTTTTCAAAGTTAATGTTAACTGCAGAAATGATATCTACTCTGTTTTTACATCTCTTAAACTAGCAATGGACGAAGTTTCCTTGCTTCCTTTCCGTTTTTAAATGAATTACACCCCTAGCGATAGCTCTCGATGTTTAATTCGATGAGTGTGTTAATCAATTTTTTAGACCGTGTTTGGTCTTTTACTTATTTTAAGAGTATGAGGTGATTGAAATGAGCGTTTGAAAGCAAATGAATTAGGAGATAGGTAACTGGCAGGAGGAACGCAATTGGATGAGAGAAGGTGATTTAAATGAAATTGGAAATACCAAAAGAACTGAAAGGAAAAGAATTAGGCAAATACCTGAGTGATAAACTGGATGAAATAGCAGACAACATCTGTCAGGACCCAGATGAATTGGAAAAGTTTGTTAAAAAATGGAATGATGGCTTCCACACATATTCCATTAACAACACAATCTTAATCTGGCTACAAAAACCAGAAGCAATAGAAAATCCTCTAATAGCAGGTTACAAAGCATGGCAGGGAAAAGGACGTCAAGTGAATAAAGGCGAGCGAAGTATAAGAATACTTGCACCAATGACTAAGAAAATAGAAGAAGACAACGGAGATTTAACATACATTGTCACTGGATACTTCCCAGTCTCAGTATTTCACATCTCCCAAACAAGTGGAGAACCAATAGAGAATCTTGGGTGTTCAGATCTGATCTCAGGATACGTAGACTTCGAAAGAATAGCCAATGCATCCCCAGTACCCGTAAACATTAAAGATCTAGGACTATCAAATGGGAATACAGATGGGAAAACCATAAACATCACACCAAAGAAGAATAAAGCTGCTATGTGTGCCACACTAATACATGAATGGGCCCATGTAGCTTTAGGACACTGTGAAAATACAGGAGTAGTCTTATTTGAAACAGAAGATCGATCTGCTAAGGAGGTTGCAGCGGAGACTGTAAGCTTTATTGTCTGTAGTGCAATAGGTATCCTAAATAATAAAAGCAGGTTGTATATTGGTAGTTGGGAGGGTAACAGAGAAGAGCTACAATCTAA
The DNA here is from genome assembly GCF_016217785.1 of Methanobacterium sp. Classification (NCBI taxonomy): domain Archaea; kingdom Methanobacteriati; phylum Methanobacteriota; class Methanobacteria; order Methanobacteriales; family Methanobacteriaceae; genus Methanobacterium; species Methanobacterium sp. The sequence goes on along the minus strand of NZ_JACRGA010000009.1, from coordinate 25,864 downwards.
TGGGAAACATCTAATTAGCGTAGCTGAATCAATCATCCGTAAACTATCCGAGACATAAAAGTATAAATAGAGCCCTCAAAGTAGCTTACTAGTTTTGCATATATTAGTGGGGGGCCTTTTTTTAGAAGTATAATCGGCTGAAAGCCAAGCCGATAATGGCGTGTGTGCTCTGTGTGATGGAAAAATGAATAAAGCGCGCGCGTGAGCGATGTGAATATCTATTAATATTTATCCTTTTGTTTGGGGGGAATAAAACAAAAATATATTTAAGTAAGTTAAATTAGTATTATTATCATTGTTCTAATCACTTAATATTAATTATAGGGGGGAATATGATGAGATGTGAAGTACATCCAGATAAAGAAGCTGTGAAGTTCTGTGGGTCATGCGGCAGTGCTATTTGTGAGGATTGCTTGGTAAATGCTGATGGCACCAGTTATTGTAAAAGTTGTTATACTAAAAAAAGAAAGACCTATAACTCTAATAATCAAATTGAATCTATTGTTAATGAATTTGCATCGTTATTCAGGAATAAAATCTTTTTGTTGGTTGTTATAGGATTTATTGTATTGATTTTAATAATTATAATTGTATTAGCTTTGAACCCCGCTCAGACACCGGATTATATGTATTCACAAGGAATGTTTGGCCCATAGTGGATGAGGTGTTTTTTGATGAAATGTTCTAATCATATGGAAGTTGAAGCAATAGCAGCTTGTGTAAAATGCCATAAGCCTCTATGTGAATCTTGCCGTGTAAAAGTTAATGAGCGCAATTTTTGTGCTGAATGTGCTGAAAAACCTGGTTTTAAAATAGATAAGGAACTCAAAGACTTAGAGAATTTTCCCCATGATGTTGTTAAAGCTGCTGGTAGAGCTGATGATTATCTAAAGGAGAAGGGTGTTCATGAAGAAGTTGATAAATTTAAAAAGAAGAGTTCTGAGATGTTTAAATCCATATCTAAAAATATAAATGACAGTAGAGGAGGTAAAAAACGAATTATAACAGTTCGAAAGCCTTTAGAGGAAATTAAGAAAGCAAAAGAACTATTAGATATGGGAGCAATAACTGAAAAAGAATTTGAAGAAATTAAACATAAGTATCTTGAGCAGATGTAAGAGAAGGATTTTTCTACAGGGGATTATGAGGGATGAACAAATGAATAGAGATGATTTGGAAAAACAACTAAAACCTACAAAAAGTGATGTGGGGCATGCAATAACTAAAGGTGCATTGTCAACAATACCACTTGTTGGAGGATCAGCTGCTGAAATTTTTTCATTAATCCTAGAGGCTCCCATATCTAAAAGGCGTGATGAATTCATAATCTCCATTTATGAAGAATTACAGAGCATAAGTGAAAAAGTTGAAGAATTTAACATTGAAGAACTAGTAGAAAATGAAATTTTCATCACATCATTGACTCATGCATTGCCTATAGCAGTGAAAAATCATCAAATAGAAAAAATCACAGCTTTAAAAAATGTTGTGTTGAATTCAACCCTACCAAATGCTCCTGATGAAGACAAACAACTAATGTTCCTTGATTTCATTGATTCATTTACATCATGGCATCTAAAAATATTGCTTTTATTTGACGATCCTGAAGAATATGCAAGCCAAAATGATATAAATTTCCCAAATTGGTCTAGTGGACAACTATCTGGAGTTGTTAGACATGTGTTTCCTGAATTGAACGGAAAAAGAGAATTTTATACTCAAATATTCAAAGATCTTTATAATCATGGTTTACTAAATACATCTGATGATAGTTTTAATACTATAATGACGGGACATGGAATGTTATCTCCTAGAACTACAGAACTAGGGAGTGAATTTTTAATTTTTATAATAGATCCACAGTTTTAAATGATCATTGTCACTAAAGTTGCTTAATAGACTTTGTTTGTTTACGTTTTTTAATTTTATCTCAACCGGATTCTATTATTCTTATCATTTAAAGGACATATTTATATATAAATGTGTATATCGATGCATAGATAAGATTTGGGGGATATGTGAGAGTCGGTTGGTGAGGAGGGACTTTATATTGCAGCTTATCGATGGGCCCAGATACTGCTTATAATACACATCAAATGTAATAATATGTACAAGTATAATATATTAGAGGGTAGACGCAAAAATAAAAACCTCACATAGCCCCAATACAGCTAAATAACAGCTCCAGAAGCTCTGTTTGAAGATGATGATTTTGGCCGTCTTAATATTTTTCACATTGCCTCAAAAATCATCATGAAATAAGGGCGCATTTAATCTTCTTTCTAACTTTAAAGGTTAATTAGCTATTTTTGTTTTCTTAAGAAATTTCACATATTGATGAAATTACCTTCTTTTGCATAAAAAATGCAATCTTCTAAAAATTTATCAGGTCCCTCAAACTTATATCCTCTCCTTATGCCCTTTGCAGTAATTTCAGGATTTGCTTTAATCAATCTGTCAATTTTCTTAACATCCCTTGGACTTAAGACTCCCTTGATAATTGCTGTGATAAATGGCGTATTGTAACTTTTTTTATCCTGTTTGTATAATCTTAGCTCTTTAGCAATTTCTAAGGAGTTTAATTCATTTTTTTGATATAAGCTGGTTATTGAGCTCCATAAACTTAAAGGATATACTCCATGTGTGCCAGTACCCATGAAATAGGCAGTCGTCTGATCCTTGTCCAATGAAATAACATTAAATTCTTCTCTTATCTGTCGAGGTACATTTCCAAATACATAAATTTCTTTTTGATTTAAGAATGGTCTAGCCCTATGTATGGCTTGATATTGTTCACTATCTGATTTGAGCTGGTCCAGATAAGGCAAAGGATAATAAATATCCAAATCAACCTCGCCACTATCAAGAATCTGATACTCTCTTGCATCTATACGATGCGAACCAACATCTCCTTTAGGCCGTAAAGCGTCAGGTATTTTTTCTACACCACCACCCCATGGATGATACTCTAATTTACCAGTCTCCGGATCTTTAAGGAGAAATTCACCATCTTTCTTTGTGTACGTACGTCGATAAGTCTCTTTAGGGCCAATGTGAGTCATGGCTAGTTTATTGTACTCCTTGACAGTTTCTATAGGGTTAGCCTGCGGTGTGCCTATAATAAAGACAACATCACAACTTTCCAATGCATTAGATCCTCTTAGATTGAAAAAATACTCAGTGGGTCCCAAAACGGAGAAATGAGGAATTAATTCTTTATAGGTTATTATTCCCACATTAGGATATTTCCTCTTGGTTCTCAAGATAAATGACTTTAATTGTTCAATTGTTCGTTTTCCGTTTTCCGTGAGCTCTTTATCTTGGTTTAAAAGACCTTTTTTGTAATAGAAGTTATCTTTGTCCATACGATATATCTTTCTTTCTTTTTGCTGGATATGGCTTTCATAAACACTAATTTTGATATCTTGGAGGGGTTTAAGTTCTTTACCGGTTAATAGCGACCGAGATTTTTTACTATCCTCATATGCATATCTACCATACAAAAGAAGGAATAAATCCATATCAAAACTAGCATCTATAAGTATAATGGGAACTCCTTGTCTTGCAAGGTCAAATATCTCATAAAATCTAGGTTCATCATAAGTTGTAATTTCCTCATGAATACTCCTATAATAAGCAAATTTACGTAAATCAGAAACATTTAAAGAACTTATCTTCTTAACATCATCCCATTCTTCCTGTGCAAGCGCACTTTTAAGGGATGCATATTTAGCTTTATTAATATCCTTGATGTTTCTTTGGATAAAATCAAAAGTATCTTCACCTTTATCCATTAATTCAACTAATGCATCTAATTCAGATGTGGAAATATATTTAGAAATTATCTCCTTTGTCCCTTTTAATTCATTTAGATCTACAGTGATGCTTTTGTAGCCGGTCATTGCTTCGTCGACCACTAACATATCATATTTGAAATGATGACCTTCTCTTACTCGATTTGTATCCAAAAAATGATAAGGAGCTATTGCTTTAGGATGGTCAAACTGTGTCCAATAAGGACATTTATGCTTCTCACAACATTGAAACTCACAGATAACATGGATAGGAACTCCTAAAGAATGCATATTCTTAACTTTAGAGTATTCCTCACACATTTTAGGAAAGCTCTCCCAATGCATTACACCCAACTTCTCATACTCACTCTCAAGAAGCTTATGAGTACCTGTAACAACCAGGAAACTGTTTTGGGATCCTAAAAAATCAATTACAGCATGAGTTTTCCCGATTCCTGGCTGAAGATCTAAAATATGAATCCCTTCATGATTGTAACCCATAGCTGGTAGTGCCAACCTGATCTCATCTAGATCCCTACCTAATTCAGGGTAAATTATTATTTCTAGCTGATCGTCTATTATTATCTTCGCTACCATCATTAGCCCTCATCACAATCTTCAAAACAGCTAACGGCTCTTTACTACCAATATCTTCAGCACAAATATCAAAGTCAGTTATTCCATACCCCTCTTCAACCATCACCGCAGCAACATAAACTGCCTTAGAATTATTAGATCCTTTAGACAGGATCTCCAATAAAGCACTATGGTTATGCTTAATGAAATCTATATAGGAACCCGCTTTTTTATGTCCAATCTTAACTATCATATCTTCATATCCATTATAATTTGCCTCAAATCATAAAATAGAGGGAAACCTTGTGAATGCTGAAACTTATATCCCTAAAAATCTGTCTTATGTATTCTCTGAAGGTTTAACAATTGCACATAATTCATTAGTACAATATAATGCATCCACCAACTCATCTTTACATGCTTCGTATCGACGTTCATCATGACTTGAATTAGGACAACCATAGTACATTTCAAAAGTTGCATCCAGTCTTCTCATAATTTTTTCCAATTCAAAAATTCTATCCTCTAAATTTCCCATAATATCAACTCCATTTATCTATTATACTTCTTGGCTTGTGTTGTTCTACAATCTCATTTTTATGGAAGTAAATTGCAACATCAATTGCATCACGGATTAATTCATTTAATGAAGTGTTTCCACCAATTTCTGTAACCATATTTTTAATTTCCATAAGTTTTTCCTTCTGTTCATCGCTAATATAAACTAATTTAGCTACATTATTCTTTCCGGTCATTATCTAACCTCCTATACATTCACTAATATTTGGGTTAATATAAACATACCGATGCCAATAAGCTCATAGTTAATGTTAACTAAGCAAATCAGACATAAATCTATGAATTAACAAAAACAAACTATACAAATGTACCATAAATCATCCATTGACCCTATCCCATACGCTGCAAATACATGACAGTTGTAACACTCTTTTTATCGATTTCTAAATCGGTATATGTGTCGGTTGGTGATTATGGCGCTAAAGAGTGCCTTTCTTATTTCATTTGATCTGATAGTACAAATCTAGATCTTGACAATGACATCAACCTATCATCATAATGAATTAAGGTGCAATTAAAATAAAGATAAATCCATAAACATACATAATTATCGATCGATACATCGATAATTTAACCGATCAATATAAAGGACCACATAAGGAGAAGTTGATGTCTATGTCCAACGCAAATACTTGGCAAATTTTAAAATCTAAAACCTTCCAAATCTTTAGCAACGTATTTTTCGCTACATTTTTGTGTTAATTTAAATTTAAATGTTAAAACTTATCATAAATGAGTCGCACCATCGATGACCTTTAAAATATGCATATGTGGCTTTTAGTATTTGTAAATAAGAAAGTAAGTAAATATAACAATGTTTAGTACATTATTTCATTTGAGTTACTCCCAACTGTAGTGGTAGCCGTGGTAATGATGAAATAGAAAAATTTATTGTTTATAATGAAAAATAGAAGTTCAGTATTATCATAGGGTTGTAATAATCATGGCTAAAAACAATGGTGCAAATTTAGGGTTTGAACAAAAACTCTGGCAATCAGCAGACAAACTACGAAATAACATGGATGCCGCTGAATACAAACACGTAGTGCTCGGACTTATTTTCTTAAAATACATCTCCGACGCCTTTTTAGAAGTACACGAAGGATTAGAAGCTGATGAATATGCCGATCCTGAAGACAAAGATGAATACATAGCACTCAATGTATTCTGGGTACCACCAGAAGCCAGATGGGACTACTTACAAAACCATGCCAAGCAACCAGACATAGGCAAACTCATTGATGATGCCATGGATGCAATTGAAAAGGACAACCCCAACCTCAAAGGAGTTCTACCCAAAGACTATGCGAGAGAAGCTCTAGATAAAAAAAGCCTTGGTGGAATAATAGATCTCATCGGAACAATAGGTCTAGGAGACCGGGAAAGTAAATCTAAAGACATTTTGGGTAGAGTATATGAGTACTTCCTAGGACAATTTGCTAATGCAGAAGGTAAAAAGGGAGGACAGTTCTATACTCCACGAAGTATAGTAAAAATCCTAGTTGAAATGATCGAACCATACTCTGGAAGAATTTATGACCCTTGTTGCGGGAGCGGAGGCATGTTTGTCCAATCTGAAAAGTTTGTAGAAGCTCATGAGGGTAAACTTGGAGATATAGCCATATATGGACAAGAATCAAATCAGACCACTTGGCGATTGTGTAAAATTAATCTGGCAATTAGAGGTATTGATTCCAACATCCAATGGGGCGACACTTTCACTGAAGACAAACACAGAGACCTAAAATCAGATTACATCCTTGCTAATCCACCATTCAACGATAAAGATTGGAAAGCAGAACTTTTAGAAGATGACCAACGATGGAAATACGGTGTTCCTCCAAAAAGGAATGCCAACTTTGCATGGGTTCAACACTTCATCAATCATTTAGCACCTACTGGAATAGCAGGCTTTGTCTTGGCTAATGGATCTATGTCTGCGGGTGGACAGGAAAGCAAAATACGTGAAAAAATAGTTAAAGCAGATCTTGTGGACTGTATGGTTGCCTTACCTTCCCAACTTTTCTATAACACAGGAATACCTGCCTGCTTATGGTTTTTGAGCAGAGACAAAACCAATAGTAACTTCCGTAACCGTCAAGGTGAAATTCTATTTATTGATGCTCGAAAGATGGGTTTTATGGTAGATCGTTCTCACAGAGAATTAAATGACGAAGATGTGAAACAGATCGCACAAGTATATCATAGCTGGCGAGGTGAAGGTGTTGAATACGAAGACATCCGTGGTTTTTGCAAGAGTGTTAACTTAGACGAAGTAAAAAAACATGACTATATACTCACACCAGGACGATATGTTGGTTTTGCTGAGGAAGTGGAAGATCCTGAAAAGTTTGAGGAAAAAATGCGAAAATTGACTTCAGAGTTATCTAATCAGTTTAAGAAATCTGAAGAACTAGAAAAATCTATTAAAATTAATCTCAAAGGGTTGGGATATGATGTCTAATAATTTAATATTTCCAGAGGTAATACGCACCAAAATTGAGGATGATTATAAAGAAAGAAAGAAGAAACTTAGTCCATCCCAAATACGAATTTTAAGTCCATTTTTAGATCCTAAACAGGAAATAGATGGAGATAAAGAAGTTTTACAAAATTTTTTGGATTTTTTGCAAAATGATACATATGAACAAGAGTTTGTAAATTTAATTGAAAATTTCGAGGACTTAGAGGCATATCACCGTTTTTTAGCATCAGTTTTAATTTATATGAGAACAGAAAATTTCAATGACCCACCAGATAAATTTCTTTATCTTTGCATTTCCATAGAAGCTGCAATGCAATTTAAATCAAATCGAGGCAAAGAAAAAAACCGCCTTTTCAAAGCATTTTTCAAAGAAAACTTGGCAGAAGATACTAAACTAAGAATGATATCTCATTTTAAAAGTAAAAATGTTATAAACACCGTCAAAAGTCAAAATCTTTTACTATATAAAGCTGGAAAAACTAGTTTAAGAAAGACTAAAGGGAACTCTATTGTTCCATCTTGTTATAAATTAAAGCAATGTTTTTTGGATACCGGTAAATGCTACCCTAAACATGGATGTTATTTAAAATCAAACCCAGATAAAATCAATGATCAATTAAATTTTGTTTTAGATTATTTATATCAGAAAAGAAGCAATTTTGTTCATGATGGTAGAATATACTCTCACCCAGTTAATGGTAGTATTGGTGATGTGTGCTGTTATAGTGCTCAAAAAAAACTTGTGGGGATTAGTTACAGTTTAAATCTCTATGATTTATTTGAAATTTATGAAGAAGCACTTTTGAATCATTTCCAAACGATTAATGGTATGTGAAATGATGTACCTACATAATTTTAAAAAAACCGAAATAGGATTGATTCCTGAAGATTGGGAAGTAAAAAGGATTAAAGATGTGTGCAAACTGGTAAGAAAATCTTTTTACCCTAATGAAAATGATGTTAGGCCCTACTTAGGTTTAGAACATATCGCCGAAGGAATACTCAAACTAAATGGAATAGGCAGTTCATCTGATGTTAAAAGTGGTAAGTTAGTTTTTAATAAAGGGCAAATTTTATTTGGGAAATTAAGACCATATTTTAGAAAAGTTTATAGACCTAATTTTGATGGTGTATGTTCCACCGACATTTTTGTGATTGACAAAAAGGACAATAATGATAATGGGTTTTTATTTTACTTCTTTGCTAATCCTATTATCATTGATATAGCTACACAGTCTTCAGAAGGCACTAGAATGCCAAGGGCCTCTTGGAATTACCTTTCTGATCTAGAATTTTCTTTTCCAAATTTAAATGAACAAAAAGCCATCAGTAACTTCCTTGCTGCTCTTGACCAAAAAATTGAACTCAACCATGAGATGAACAGAACTCTCGAAGAAATCGCACAAACTCTCTTCCGGCACTGGTTCATCCACTTCGAATTTCCCGATAAGAACGGACAACCCTACAAGTCCAGCGATGGGGAAATGGTAGATTCTGAGGTGGGTGAAATTCCTGTGGGATGGAAAGTAAAAAAGTTGAAAAATATTTGTAATATCACAATGGGCCAATCTCCTAAATCTGAATTCTACAATGAAGAAGGAAAAGGTTTGCCATTCCACCAAGGAGTTACCAATTTTGGAAAAAGATTTCCAACTGACAAGATGTTCTGTACAGTTGAAAATAAAATTGCAGAATATGGAGATATTTTATTTAGTGTAAGAGCTCCTGTAGGTAGAATAAATATTGCTAAGTCCAAAATAGTAATCGGGAGGGGTCTCAGTGCAATCAGGCATGAAAAGGACTTTCAATCATTTTTATTATATCAATTAAAGAATATTTTCACCGAAGAAGATTCTATGGGTAGTGGAACGGTATTTAATGCCATAACTCGTAAAGATTTAGATGATTTAAAAGTTTTAGTTCCTAACGAAGAGGTTGATAAACAGTTCAATGATTTTGTTAGCCCTATGGAAAAAAAAATTGAAAATTTAATATTAGAAAATGATAATCTAACAAAAATCCGTGATTCACTCCTACCTAAATTAATGACAGGAAAAATTAGAGTTGTGAGATGAATAAAATATGAAAAAAGAAGTCCGTTTACTTCTAGAAAGGGCCATAAATTCATTAATTCTAAGTATAGATCATTTTAATAGGCCATGGGATAGAGGTAGAGTCGAAGCTGTCTTAATTTTACTTGATCATTCTTTTGAACTTTTAATGAAAGCTTCTATTCTTCATAAAGGAGGTAAAATACGAAAAAAGAGGCAAAGAGAGACATATGGTTTTGATAAATGCGTGAGAACAAGTATATCCAATAAAATCATTACAGATGAACAAGCTCTTACCATTCAAGCTATCAACGCTTTAAGAGATGCAGCTCAACATTATATGATAGAAGTATCGGAACAACAACTATATTTACACTCTCAGGCCGGTTTAACTCTGTTTAAGGACATTTTAAATGATGTTTTTCAAAAAGATCTTACAGAAGAACTACCTGAAAGAGTTTTACCCATCTCAACTACCCCTCCTCTTGATATTGATACTTTTTTTGAAACAGAACTAGAAGAAGTGAAAAAACTTCTGTATCCGGGCTCTAGGAGAAAAACGGAAGCAACTGTTAAATTAAGAGCACTAACGATTTTCGATAAAACATTAAGGGGTGAAACTCTCCAACCTAGTGAAAGTTATTTAAATAAAATGGCTGATCAACTAAAAGACGGCATTAGCTGGAAAGATTTATTTCCAGGAGCTGCAGCTATAAATTTTACAACAGATGGTACTGGTCACAACATTTCGTTGAGATTCACCAAAAAAGAAGGTATTCCGGTACAAGTAGTCCCTGAAGGAACACCCGGAGCTACAACAGTAGCTTTAAAGACAGTCGATCATTCCGGATTCTATAATTTACCCCATAAAAAGCTTGCAAAGCGGGTAGGACTCACATCACCTAAATTAACAGCTCTTCTAAAACATATGAACTTAAAAAAGGACCCAGAATGTTATAAAGAATTTACTTTTGGAAAAGCAAAACATCCACAATATTCTCATAAGGCTATCAAAAAAATAAAGGAAGAATTATTAAATGTAGATATGGATGAAATTTGGTTAAAAAACCGACCAGAATGTTATAATGACATGAGCAAACGGAGAAAATATGAATAATCTCAACGAGGATTCAATTGAACAAATGGCCCTTAATATCCTCTCTGAAATGGGATACGAAATCCTCCATGGCCCTGACATCTCGCCTGATAGCCCCACCCCCATGCGGGAGCTCTACAGTGATGTGGTTATAACTGAAAGGCTGAGAGATGCTATTTATCTTTTGAATCCAGATATTCCCCCCACAGCCAAGGAAGAAGCTGTGAAAAAAGTAATTCGTTCTAACAGTCCTGACATTATAACTAACAACCTTCAATTCCATCAGTTTTTAACGGATGGAATCACTGTTGAATACCGTCAAGATGGTAGAATAGTATATGATAAAGTATGGCTTTTTGACTTCCAAAAACCTGAAAACAACATCTTTACAGCTATTAACCAGTTTACAATCATAGAAAATGACAATAATCGCCGTCCAGATATAATTCTTTTTGTTAATGGTCTACCTTTAGTTGTTATTGAGCTTAAAAATCCCGCAGATGAAAAAGCTACACTCAATAAAGCATACCAACAACTGCAAACATACAAATCTCAGATTCCGTCTCTATTCCATTTTAATGAGATTTTAATGATTTCAGATGGTATGGAAGCTCGTGCAGGTACCTTAACCAGTGATTATCAACGTTTTATGCCATGGAAAACCATCAGTGGAGAAAAGGATGCATTGCTTACTATGTTGGAGATGGAAGTTCTCATAAGAGGCATGTTCAATAAAAAAGTCTTATTGGATTTAATTCATCATTTTATTGTCTACGATGATTCAGATGCTATAATAAAGAAAAAACTTGCAGCTTATCATCAGTACCATGCCGTGAATAAAGCTGTAGATGCCACGATAGAGGCAGCTGGTCCTGAAGGGGATCATAGGTGCGGTGTTGTTTGGCATACTCAAGGATCAGGTAAGAGCCTAATTATGGCATTTTATGCTGGAAAGTTAGTACTAGAAATGGATAATCCCACTTTAGTTGTTTTAACTGATCGTAACGATTTGGATGACCAATTATTTGGCACTTTCAAAGCTTCTCAAAATATATTAAGGCAGGAACCAGTGCAGGCAGAAAACCGGGACCACCTTCAGGAACTATTGCAAGTTTCTAGTGGTGGAATTGTATTTACAACTATTCAAAAATTCCTTCCAGAAAAAGGGACTGAATATCCTACTCTTTCCGAAAGGAGAAATATTGTAGTTATTGCTGATGAGGCCCACCGTTCACAATATGACTTCATCGATGGATTCGCCAGGCACATGCGAGATGCTCTACCAAATGCCTCATTTATTGGTTTTACAGGCACCCCACTTGAACGTGGGGATAAAAATACAGTTGCAGTATTTGGTAACTACATAGACATTTATGATATTGAACAGGCCGTAGAAGATGGAGCAACAGTCCGCATCTATTATGAGAACCGTCTGGTTAAGTTGGATCTTAAGGAAGAGGAGAAACAACATATTGATCCTCAATTTGATTTCATTACCGAAGGACAAGAGATGGAAAGGCAAGAAAAGCTCAAAAGTAAATGGGCTAGAATGGAAGCCGTTGTTGGTAGTCAAACACGAATAAAACGAGTAGCTAAGGATTTAATACGCCATTTTGAAGAAAGACTCGATGCCATGGATGGTAAAGGTATGGTTGTGTGCATGAGTCGACGCATATGCATAGAATTATACAAAGAAATTGTCAAGCTCAGACCTGAATGGCACAACGATGACGATATGCACGGCTTTTTAAAAGTGGTCATGACAGGGAGTGCCACTGATCCATTAGACTGGCAACCACATATTCGCAACAAGCCACGAAGAAAGCAATTAGGAGATACTTTCAGGGATCCCAACTCACCAATTAAATTGGTAATTGTTAGAGACATGTGGCTCACTGGATTTGATGTTCCCAGTTTAAATACCATGTACATTGACAAACCTATGCAAGGCCATGGATTAATGCAGACAATAGCTCGTGTAAACCGAGTCTACAAGGACAAAGAAGGTGGACTCATTGTTGATTATCTTGGAATCGCTACCGAACTAAAAAAGGCTTTGTCTCAGTACACTGATGGTGGTGGGCGTGGAGAGATTGCATTTGACCAAGAGCAGGCTGTTGCAATATTGATGGAAAAATATGAGATAGTGATAGGTCTCTTCTATGGATTCCGATACCAAGGTTTCCATAAAGCAAACACTAGCGAGAAATTAAAGCTCATGCGGGATGGGGCGGACTTTGTTTTAGGTCAAGAGGACGGTAAAAAACGCTGCCTAAAATATGTAAATGAACTTTCTAAAGCTTTCTCCTTAGCAGTACCTCACCCTCAGGCTATGCGAATTAGGGACGATTTAGCATTCTTCAAAGCCGTGAAAAACTACATCGTAAAGATTACAAATCCACCCGGAGGAGAAGTAGAAGATGTGGATTTAGCTATCCAACAGATCTTATCCACGGCATTAATATCAGATGAAGTATTGGATCTCTTCCAATTAGCTGGACTAAAAAAACCAGACATATCCATATTATCCGATGAGTTCCTTCTGGAAGTTAAGGACATGGAACACAAGAATACTGCTGCTGAACTTCTTAAACGACTTCTTAATGATGAAATAAATAGTATTTCTCGTAAAAATGTTATCGAAGCGCGTTCATTTGCGGATATGTTAGAAAAAACCATAAATCAATACCACAATCGAAATATCGAAGCTGTAGCAGTTATTGAGGAACTCATCGCGCTTGCAAAGAAAATGAAGGAAGCACAGAATAGAGGAGACGATTTAGGATTAACTGAATATGAATTAGCTTTTTATGATGCTCTCGGAGTGAATGATAGTGCCGTGCATGTCCTTGGAGATGATACACTACGTGAAATAGCTATGGAATTAGTCAAAGCTATAAAAAGTAATATAACCATTGATTGGACATTAAGAGAAAGTGTACAGGCCAAAATGAGGGTTGCAGTTAAGAGAATACTTAAACAATATGGTTATCCGCCAGACAAACAAAAATTAGCAGTTAAAACAGTATTGGAACAAGCTAACCGTGTTTGTGAAGAGTGGGTTGCAACTTAAATTAAACAAACTGAAGGGGTTTTATGTCAACGGGTACAGACTTGAATTTTCCTAAAAATGATGATATTTTTGAAGACATCTGTTTAGATTTATGGAAGAAATTACTTGGAGATTCAGAAGCTCAAAGGAACGGAAGACGAGGACATAAGCAGAACGGTGTAGATATCTATGGGCACGATGAAAAAGGCAATTTAATTGGGATACAAGCAAAAAAGAAAGACTTGCTTGTAAAGAATCGACTGATGGAAAGAGAAGTATTAAAAGAAGTAGAAGAAGCTAAATCCTTCGAACCACCGCTTGCAAAATATATTATTGCTACTACTGCACTCAGAGATCCAGAAATCCAGAAACTAGCAAGAAAAATAACAAAAGAACATCAAAAGAAAGGTTTGTTTTCTGTAACTGTATTTTTTTGGGAAGATATTAGCCACGAATTGAAGAAGTTTCCGGAGTTAGTAGAGTATTATGAACTCGGATTAACCATAAACAAAACTGAAGTCTTAGAATCAAAAATTGATAAATTATTAGCATCTAATTCAAGGATAGAACAGAATTTAATCTCATCATCTGAAATTTCTGAAGATTTACCCGAAATCTATCAGAGTAACTTTAATTATGTCAAGTCATTATTGGAAAATTTCAAACCCAAAGAGGCCCTAATTTTCTTGGATAACATTGAGAATAATATACTTGATGATCAGACACCGAAGATTGCTAAATATGAATTCCTAAAGTTTAAAGGATTGGCAAAGCATAGATTGTTGAAAAATGAAGAAGCAGGGAACTTGCTAGTTCAGGCGTATGAATATAACAAGGATGATATAAATGCTAAGTATAATAAAGGATGGGGTCATTTATTTTTAAATAAATCAGAAGAAGCTGAAGAAATAGCTGAAGAAATCTTAAACGATAACCCTGAAGATATTACTGCTAATCAGATATTCATATTTTCTTCTGATCAAGATCTAAATGAGATAATATCTAAAATTCCTGATCATATATTAGACTCCAAAGATATTGCTTATTCTCTTGGAATTATTTCAAGAGAAAGAAAACAATTTAAAGAATCTGAAAAATGGCTTAGAATCGCAGCTAAAAATAGCTCTAAATGTTCCCCTGATTTTAAAGCTAATCTGGGTGAAGTTATTCTCGAAAATCTGATAAACCCTTTGTTAGTATACTCTAATCAGGTTAGTATCGAAGAAAGCAAAAAATTGAAAGAAGTTTGTAGTTTATTACAAGAAGCTTGGGACGAACTATCTTCTTCAGATGCTAAAAAATCAAGATTATCATGGATCGTGAATAAAAGTACAACTAAACGTATTTTAGGAGATTTGGATGGTGCTTTGAATGATATTAACCTTGCTTTAGAATTAGATAATTCTCCAGACTTAATTGTTAAAAAATCATTTATATTAGATGAAATTGGCCTATATACCGATGCTAAAATATTATTAGAGAATTTAGATGAAAAAGAAGTTCCTGAAAAACCTATATTTTTGGCAAAAGTTATTAGTGATAATGAAGATTACACTAAGGCAATTCAAATCTTAGAAACCTTTTTAGAAACAGGACATGATGCTAAATTAACTCACGACGCGCGAGATCTATTAGCACAATTATATATTGCCAATGAGGATCTTAAAAATGCCAGAAGAGTTATCAAACCACTACTAAAAGCTGGAAATGATATTTCATCCTTAATATATGCTTCCCGCATCTCAACATTAAGTGAAGAACCAGAATCAAATTCTTATTTAGATGAAGCTATAGAAAGATTAGATAACGACACTTCAATTCGTGAGTTACTTCTTCTTGCTGATGAACTTTTCAACCTCGAAAGGCTAAAAGAAGCCGCTTCAGTCTATGAAAGGTTTGTTGATAAAGAAATAAATACAGATTTAACTTGTAAATTAGTTGATTGTTATTACCGGTCTGGCGAGATCGGCAAAGCGTTCACAATATGCAAAAAATTAAGGGAAGTGTATAATAAACCCCTAAAATTCTTTTCAGAGATAGAAATTTCAATTTACAATGAGATAGATGATTTGGATTCAGCTAAAAATCTGATTGATGATTATCTTAAAATCTACTCAAATAATCTTGAAATGAAAATCAACCAAGCTTTTGTTGATCTACGTTCTAATAACTTAGAAATGGTTGATTCATTTATCGATTCCCATATATCATCAAATGCGATGACTCTGCAACAATTTAGTGCATTGATAAGGCTTTGTAACATTAGAGATTACAATGAAGAAGTTCTACTTGATTTGTTATACGAGATGAGAAGAAAATATTTTGATGAATATCAAGCCCATGCAGAATACATCCAAAATTTTTTCTCTAAAGAAAAAAATATAGAAACTAATCCTCAAAAAGTAGATTTAGGAACTGCCGTTTGTCTTGAAATCCGTGGTCAGAATGAATGGTTTGTTTTAGAAAGAAATGAAGATATTAACTTGAAAATTAATGAAATCAATTCCACACATCCCCTTTTTGAAAAATTGAAGGATAAAGAGGTTGATGATGAAATTGTAATAAATGAAAATTCTGTAGCCCCTATTAAAGGAAAGATTATTGAAATCAAAAATAAATATGTTCACGCTCTCCATGAGAGTATGCATAAAATTGATTATTCTCCTGAAAATTTAGGTATGAGTTCGTTTACACTGGAAGAAGACGAAGAGAATAAATTTGAACCATTATTCAAGATCTTAAAAGATAAAGCGGAAAGAGATCAAAACATAGAAAATTTATTTATGAAGAAATGGATTCCCCTAGGAACCTATTCTAAAATTATGAATTCAAATGTGTTAGATGTATGGCTTAATATTGTGAACAAATTTAATTTGTCATTGAAGTGTTATACTGGGAGTAGAGTTGAAAAATCTTCTCGTGTACTTCTAAAGAATGATGTTAGGTTAATAGTGGATCTTGTTTCTTTGTTAACTATTAAAGAGTTGGGGATTGGTGAAGTAATAGTCAATACCTTTGGAAAGCTAGGTATTGCACAATCTTCAGTGGATGTTTTAAATCAAATTTTATACGAATCTTTGGCTAATAAAGGTAGAGAATATATCACAACCTCTTGGAATAATGGTGAACCCGTATACCAAGATGTTACTCCTGAAGATACTGAAAGAAGGATTGAGTATGTTGAAAATATAATTAAATTGGTAAGATCTAACTGTGAAATTCTTCCTTGTGAGGCTGCATTAAAAATCAATCGAAAAAAGAGATTTAAATACAATGACCTGTTATGTAAATCATTTGTTGACACGATTTTAATTGCTACTAAAGAAGGTAACCTACTTTTCTCTGATGATGCTCCATTCCGCCGTTTAGCTTATTCTGAGTTCAATCTCCATGGAGTTTGGACACAGGCTGTTTTAGACGAATGTTTGGAAAGGAATAACTTGGAAAAATCGGATTATAATAAAGCTATTATTAGATTGATACGTTTCAACTATAAGTCCATGACTATTGATGCAGATACTGTTTTAGAGGCTTTAAAGGAATCTAATTGGTTGCTTTCACAACCTTATATCTCAGTTATTGAAACTTTGATAAATTATGATCAATCTTCCGTAGCTAGAGTTTTGGTAGACTTTTTAAGGAAATTGAACCAAGAATCAATATCTACTGAAAAAAATAATGTCCTAATACATAATTTATTTTATTTAATATCCCTAAAAGAAGATGGAAATCAACTTCTCACAGAAATCATCCGATTTTCAGTGCGTTTACTTAATATTAAGTTCCGTAATTTAAGATATAAAACTGACCAATAAATCAAAGCTACTTATGTCGCTCAATATATTCATTCATAGTTTCATACATTCCTTTACTTCTAGATGTAAACCCATTTTTCTTTAAACATTCATCGAACTCATCAACTAATTAAACGAAACAAACAATTACAAAAAACTATCATTGAACTTAAAGAATGCATCTAGTCATATATTTGCAGCAACAGGGCCCTAATATATGGGATTAATAAACCTAAATTTACAAAACCAGTACAAAAGGATCGTCACATATACCCTAATCCATTGAAATACGCTAATTTGTCATGGTTTTGTTATAGTGATACACAGAAATGTTGTTATTAAAAAAGATAAAAAGTTTAATAAATTTACTTCGCTAAACCGTTATATTACGAAGTAGACAAAAATTTGACATAAAAACGATCCCTTGACTATACCTGTCTATTACGAAGTTCACTTTAATCCTACAAATAATTTTATTGATAATAAATATATAATGATATATTATGAAAGAAAAAAATGGTGAACTCAATAGAAATCCCCCTGCTTCTGTTCGTCGCCAATTAAGAAAAGAAGTAGGATTTGGTTGCCCAATAAAAGATTGTGGAAATCCATATTTATCCTGGCATCACTTTGATCCACCTTGGAGTGAAAGACATCACCATAATCCAGAAGGAATGATTGCATTATGTGCTGAACATCATAATAAGGCAGACAATGGAGCATATACAAAAAAACAGCTTAGAAAATTAAAATTATTAGGAACTATGCAAAATAAAAAAATTATTGGCCGATTCGATTGGATGAGAAATCATATTTTGGCAGTTGTTGGTGGTTTAGTATTTTATGATCAAAATATTCTTTTTAAATTTAATGGAAGACCCCTTATTTGGTACAATCGTGATGAAAATGGATATATGCTTCTTAATGTTTCAATGCTTAAAGAATCAGGTGAACCACAAGTAATAGTTAAAGATAATTATTGGTGTACGAATAATTATCCTCCTGTGGATATTGAGTCTCCTCCATCAGGAAAACTATTAAATATAAAATATAAAAATGGAGATAATCTTAAAATACAATTTCGAGAATTTAAAAACAAACAAGAATTAAAAAGAAAATTTCCTCATGTAGATGTACATAATAACTGTTGGGATAATAGGGTTATATTCCCAATAACAGTAGTAGAAATTTTCGGGAAAATGTTAGGTGGTGAACTGATATTTACTCCTAAAAAATTTAAGCATCGTAAAGCAACAATTGCTGGAAAATTTATGGTGGGAAATGACATTAAGATTAGATTATATTAGGATTTCTAGCTATCCTATATATCGAACTTATGGCTAAATATATCAGGGTTTAACGAAGTAAATTTATTAAACTTTATACTATTAGTTAATAATCCTATTTTGTATACTACTAAAACAAAAATCATTGAAATTACCTTATTTAGGTTGTTGAGGCTATATGTTGTGGATCATTTACACAGTTTTCTCAATTTTTTATTTTCGGTTAGTTGGGAGTATCATTTTGTGTCCATAAACAGGTGGCCATTCTCCACAATTCCACTAATATGTTACTTGTCTGTGGAGTTATCACACCACAAATTTGTACAGTGAATTTTATAGATTGGTTGCAAAAGAGTTGGGCTAACAGACATGCATTTTATATAGATATTTAGAATCCTGTGATACCAAAGATACCAACATTATATAATAGAAAGGGATGAATATTAAGATAGGATACACTGGTGTACTTCATGTCTACCTCAAAGATATTCCTATCCAGTGTATCCCACATTCATACTCATTGTTTGATTCTTTAGAATTCATTACAAAATTGATTCTTTAGAATTCATAACAAAATAGTAGTATTGATACTGATGTTTTAGAACGTTTCTTTTAATAATGTCCGATATGTCCGTTATATGTCCGTTATCAGTTTATGTTTTAATACCCTGAAAGTTTATATCTTCTTCCTTTTTTCTCTCCGATTGCTATGATAAGTTTTTTATCAACTAAATCTGCCAAATATCGCCGAAGTGTGCGTTCATTTATCCCTGAAGAAATACGCATGAAATCAGACATGGTTAAAGAACCATGTTCCTGCATAAATGATACTGCCTGGATTTGGCTACGATTAAGACCTAAAACTTTCAGATATTCCTTATCATATACGTTTTTCATCATGTAAACTGAAAATCCAGCGAACTCTTCTTTGAATTCAGGTTCAGGGAGTCCTGCATTTTTTAAAGATTTCATTATCTGGTGTATGCCTGATCCATGGACTTCAACCAAACCAGCCTTGAAAAACATTTCTGCAATTAGTGGATTTCGGGTTGATGAAGGATGTAATTGTTTGAGTTTTTGAATGGTCATTCCCCCGAAGAGTTCGCCAGGGTTAAAGAACCATATCTTATCGTCAAATATCTTAATCTGAGTCTGAATTCCGTATTTGAAATAATCCCTGTGGACAATGGAGTTTATAAGAGCTTCACGTATGGCTTTAAGAGGATAATCCCATACTTCATCCCGGGTTAATTTACCTTTTATTTCAAATTTCACATTTATAGAATTTTTTATAGCTTCACCAGCTTCTTCAACTTGTTGGAACAGGTTACCGGTAACTCGCCTATCAGAAACACTGACTTCGTCTTTGAATCTTAACACCCTAACTAAGGCATTGGTGAAATACTTCTGAGGATCCCGACCAAATAAAATAATAGCAGCATTGGTGAGCTTGCCATCAACTAAAAGGTTCAGTTTAAGGAGTATTTCCGATATGTCATCCGTATCATCTGCAACCAGTCTGCCTTTTTTTACAGCTCTTTGAGTGAATTTCCTAAGAGATTCCTCATCTATTTCCTCCAGACTGTAATCATTGACCAGGCCATCCCAGTTACTTCCCTTTAAAAAGAAATCCCGTAGTTCATCCCCTAATATTACGGTAGTTGTGCTTCCTACTTTTTTATAATATTTTCCATTGTATGAAATTGGATTGGGGCTTTTTTCAACATCTATCCTTAAAATCTTCTTCCCATCCCAGTCAAAGCAGGAAATAGACGGGTTAATCCCCATTTTATTAATTATTTTATTGGTGATGGTGTGGACTGGTTCCTCACTACTATTGAAACCGACGATATCGCGAGTATTGGAGACCCCACAGAACAAGGTACCACCCTGAGTGTTGGAAAATGCTGATACAGTTTTGAATCCATTTTCACCCATAGATTCATTAAATTCTACTGTGGTTCCTTCTCCTTCTTTTAATATTCTGATAAAATTCATTTGAAAGCTCCAATTTTCTTTATATATTATTCAAGATCTTATTTATGCTTTTGTTGATAATTATAATCTCTTCAAAATTTCTGGGGCATGTTACTAGAAACGCAAATACCATTATTAGACCAGAGAATAGGAAGTTACCTTAAAGGAGTATAAGTTTCCTCAAATACTTAAATGGAACAATTATTATTTTAAGGAGTTTACGCCAGGAATATGATTATCTTAATCCCCTATAATCTGCCTATAAAAAAAGAGTTATAACTAGAGTCAATCTAGACGTTTCATGATTCTATCCACTGTTTTCCATGTTCTGGTGGTTAAATTCTTTCCAAATTCTTTTTCCATCCAGCGCATTAGATCAGGTGTTTTTCCCTTTGATAAATCAACTACGCTGCAGATAGCACGGTTATAGATCCCTACTACGGTAAATCCTTTATTTTCTGATTGATAAGGAAATTCAACATCAGTATTCGGTTTGTTTTTTAGGAAAGTAACATTCAATTTACTTTGGGGTGTGTCTTTCAGATTTTTAAAAGGCTTTTCATTAATAAAAGACTGCAGTTCGTCTTTGCTGTAAACAATGGTAGTACTTTTAAAATCCAGTTGTTTTAGAAGTGCTTTTTCGATAGTGGATTCCAGTTCCTCCAAGTTTCGGGATCCAGTTTCAAACAGGATGTTACCGCTGGAAATTACCGATTGCACATTTTCAAACCCAATATCTTCAAAGACACCTCGCAACATTTCATTACGCATATTGGGATTTGAAGGGGTAATCCCACGGAGTAAAGCCACATAAGTGGTCATGTAACTCCCTCCTATCAATTCTTCATTTGTTTATTTCAATCATGGAATATATAGATTATATTAAATGATTTATATTGCTTCACCATCTTTGCAAAAATACCGTCCGGGAGAAGAGTCTTTTAATCCATATTCTTTCCAAATATAACATTCATTACATTTACAGACCTTTTTAGTGTCAATATCTTTACAAATAGCTTTTCCAGTAGTACAATAAACTCCTGGAACACGTTCAGCATCCATCCGCATGGGACTGTCCAGATCTTGTTGGGTTATCAACAACATGATCTTTTGTTTATCTTTAACACATTGACTTTCTATTTGTACAGCACACTTACTACAAAGACAATGGTTAATGTTTTCCATTGAAAAGTCGATTTTACTCATGTTACCAACATTTCCATAAACTCGATTAAAAAAAAAAGATGATGCGTGTTAAAATAAATTCTTGAATTTTTAAATCTGTGTTTATATTCTATATCCATGCCCATAATCATAACTTTGGATTTTTAATGAATTGAATTAGAAAAATGAGTACAATAAAAATAATTGTTTAGTTATGGGTAAATTATTTAGTTATTGGTAATAATTTCTTTAGTTAAAGTGGTAATAATAAAAAAGAGATAATTAATTTTTAAATTGATTTAATTTTATTATGCAGGATGTATGTGAAATTGGGAGGTATAAACTCTAAAGTTATAAAAGATTAAAAGATAAATTGGATGTTTTAACCAATTGGTTAATAATATCCCTTTATTTTATCAAATAATATTTATTCTACTACTTCAGCAAAAGCGAAATTTCTTCTGGTAGAATTAACTCGAATTTTAACTTCTTCGCCGACTTTGGCGCCTGAAACAAAAACTACAAATCCTTCAATACGGGCAATTCCGTCTCCGTCCCTACCTGTATCTTCAATCTTCACATCGTATTCTCCGCCTTCTGTAATAGGAGACGAATTTCCTCTATCATTACTGTTACTACTTCCAAACAAACTTATCACTTCCAATTTTTTGCCAATTAGGCAATTTACTATTGAGTTTAAGAGCATATAAAGTTATTTAAAACCAATTTTTATTTTATTGATTTTCATCATTGAAATTTTCAGATTTTGCTGCTTCAAACAAGTTAAAATATCCCACATCCTGTTGGTGCTTTTTTATTCCCAAAATATATTAATTTTCTTCTTTTCTAGTTTTCTTAAATAGCCTGTTTGATTAAGTTATACATTAACTTGTAGATGATCAACTCTTTTGTAGGGTCTATAAACAGGCTTCCAGATGTTGGAGTTAACCAGTTTCTCAATATCTTCTTCCTGCCCGATTCTTGCAATTTTCTCTTTCACTGCCTGTTTGGATACAGCGATTGCTATATTTTTGCTCACTTGCTGCATCTGAGAAACTTCCGGAAGTAAACGTGCATGGGGATCATCCCCAATCTTAACAGAACGACTTAATACTTCAATAC
Source organism: Methanobacterium sp. (assembly GCF_016217785.1). Taxonomy (NCBI): domain Archaea; kingdom Methanobacteriati; phylum Methanobacteriota; class Methanobacteria; order Methanobacteriales; family Methanobacteriaceae; genus Methanobacterium; species Methanobacterium sp. Next base: position 2,888 of record NZ_JACRGA010000009.1, on the reverse strand, counting down.
TAATGTCAATCATTCCTGAGGTCACTTTCTCAGCTTCCGAACAAATTATACCCAACCCTAATCCCGGGAAGATGAAAGCATTGTTACATTGAGCGACTGATATTTTTTCCCCATTGATAATAACATTATCGTAGGGACTTCCGGCGGCAACCAGTGCCATTCCACCTGTCCAGTTAAGTATATCTTTAGGACTGGCCTCAGCCATGCTAATGGGATTGGATAGGGGGAAAATTATTGGCCTCTCCACACCCGAAGCCATAGTTTTTACTACTTCTCTGGAAAAGGCACCTTTTACAGCGGATGTTCCAATTAGAATAGTGGGCTTTGCGTTGCGTACTACATCTAAAAGGCTTACATGCATACTGACTATGTCCCAGTGATCTATTTCATCAGAAGGTCGAGCGTAAGTGTTTTTGGAATAATCTAAGTTCGTTCTATCTTCTGTTATCAGCCCTTCACTATCCATAAGCCAGAAACGGGAACGCGCTTCCTGTGGAGTGAGTCCGTCTTTTATCATCCAGTCTCTGATCTCATCAGCAATTCCACAGCCTGCTGTTCCGGCACCAAAAATCACCACTCGATGATCAGATATTTTAGTCCGGGTCAATTTTGATGCATTAAGAATTGCAGCCATTGTAACGGCCCCAGTGCCCTGTATATCATCATTGAATGTGCAAATTTTATTTTGGTAATGATCTAGGTTACATCTGGCCTTTTCCTTTCCAAAGTCCTCCCACTGCAGGAACACACCTGGAAACTTTTGCTTAATTACCTCAATCACTTTACTTACAAAGTGGTCGTATTCTTTCCTGCTGATCCTTTGATGGCGCCAGCCAATGTACAGGGGGTCGTTGAGAAGTTTAGTGTTGTTGGTGCCCACATCAATCATGATGGGGAGCATTCTACGGGGATTAATACCAGCACCAATGGTATAAATCACTAATTTAGCCACTGAAATTCCGATTCCATTGGCTCCCTGGTCACCTATTCCCAGTATCTGCTCTGAATCTGTCAGAACTATAAGATCAATTTCCGGGTTAATCCGGTTGTCTAAAATCTCACTAACATTATCTAGGTCTGGATAAGCAATGTAAATCCCGCGTGGTCGTCGAAACTCGTTACTATACTCCTGGATCGCTAGCCCCGCAGTGGGAGTGTAAATTATAGGCATCATTTCTTTGACATGGTCTGAAATGAGCCTGAAAAAGAGTGTTTCGTTGGTGTTGTACAGGTTATTAAGAAATATGTTCTTTTGCAAAGGATCACAGTTTAAGGAGTACTGTCTGTAAACTCTTAGCAATTGATCCTCGATGGTTTCTACTGATGGAGGTAGAAGTCCCTTCAAAGAAAATTTTTCCCTTTCTTCAGTGTTAAATGCAGTTCCTTTATTAAGCTGGGCTGATTCCAGAAGTTCGATCCCATTAAGGTCTGTTTCAATGTATTTCTCCCCATTTTCAACTCTAAATTCTTTAGATCTAAACACAAGAAACTACCCCCTAAAACTAAAAATATGTGTAAAAATTTGGATGCAAATGGAATACTAAATAAAATAATAAAATTAATCAAATCTTAGAATGCAAATAAAGACAATAAACACATTAATAGTTTGTATTTTCTATAGATCTATCCGCTAAGCTATTATTGGTCGTATTTCTCAAGATATTCAGCAATAGCTATTCTTATATGGTGACTAATAGGGCTTCCGCCTTTACGCTTAGCATACTCCCTAAGGTGTTCTAGTTGTTTTTCATCTAATTTTAAACCGATGGGAATTTTTTTAGACATAAGAACATCACACTTAATAATTATATGTAACTCATAGTATATAAAATGTTCTATAATGTTATACTAAATATAGCTTTTAAAAACAAATTGGTTTATTCAAGATTTAGATAATAAACTGCCAGTTGGGAAATCCTCATTTTAATACACATACCTGATGATAATCACTTGATCGATAAATTTGGAATAATAAACCACCAACAATGGCAGCTACTGTTAAACTCATGAAAAACAAGTAATAGTAAGTTTCCATGTAAAAACCTCTTTTTATATTGAAGATAAATGGATCTTAAAATAGTAATTAGACTCTAATTAGTGAAACCTTGTCAATAAAAAGAAAAAAGTGTGTTTAGAAGTTGTCTATGACTTCTCCTAACAGTTTGATGGATTTTTCTTTGTCTGGTCCGATTGGGGAACCTGCTACGTATTGGGTTACGCCCATTTCTCCGAGAGCTTCGATTTTGGGTACGAAGTCTGCGGGTGTTCCTACGACAGAGAATGCGTCCATGAGTTCGTCGGTAACAGCTCCGATTGCTCCACCGAAGTCACCTTTACCTAAAAATGCACCGAATTTAGCTCCTGTGTCAGGTGCTAGTCCGTGTCTTTCGAAGACTGGTGGTGGTGATCCGGCTGCGATGAAGGCTACAACGATTTTTGCTGCGCCTAATGCTTTACCAGCGTCATCATCTATGGAACAGCAAGTGTATGCTGCAACGTCCACGTCAGAGATGGATTTACCTTCTGCTGCTGCTCCTTCTTTTATGAGAGGTACAGCTGCTTCAAAGTCTTTGGGGTTTGATGCGTTAATTAATGCTCCGTCTGAGAATCCTCCGGCGGTTTTGAGCATCATTGGTCCTTGTGCTCCCATGTAGATTGGGATTTTTTCCTGGACTGCTTTGGTACCCATTAGGTTTGCGCCGCTTTCAGTTTTTCCGCCGGACATTAAGGTACTCATCATAGTGATTGCGTCTTTGATGGTGGACACAGGTTTGGTCCATTCAATTCCTAAAGCATCGAAGGTTGCCTTGTCTCCAGGGCCAATACCTAGGGTTGCTCTTCCGTTGGATAGTTCATCTAAGGTTGTGATTGCGGAAGCAGTTATAGCT
>NZ_JACRGA010000008.1 GCF_016217785.1 Methanobacterium sp. | reverse complement strand
GTACACGCCTCCGGTTACTTTTACACCGGAGCAGATTGTTGCTGCGGCTGTAGTGTTACAAAACACCATTGAAACAACCAAATCTATACCTAACACTGTTACTGTTAATGGGATTACCGTTTACACTGCGCAATTCCTGCACCTAGCCACACAAGCCACCAACCAACTAAAAAACAACAATAATAACCCTATTTTACTACAAAATGATGATAAACCGGGGTTCAGTGAAGAATCACTTCGCACTGGCACTATGACTATGGCAGATTATTTGGATTTCGCTCAGAGAATCGCTAATCATATGAATGAGAATCATCAGGCACCACCTTATGGATTTATTGGATTGGGGAAAATTGGATATCAATCACAGGTCTATTTATTTGCACGAATTTTGAGCATCTACAATAGTACGGGAAGTTTACCTTCCTTTGTAACGGTGAAACCTTTCACTTCCTCGAATATTCCGATATTGTACACGCCTCCGGTTACTTTTACACCGGAGCAGATTGTTACTGCTGCTGTAGCGTTACAAAACACCATTGAAACAACCAAATCTATACCAAATACTGTTACTGTTAATGGAGTCACTGTTTACACTGCTCAGTTCCTGCATTTAGCTACGCAGGCTACTGTGCAATTAAAGAATAAGAGTAGTAATCCTATTTTGTTGCAGAATGATGATAAACCAGGATACACTGAAGAATCACTCCGCACTGGTACCCTGACCCTGGCGGATTATGTTGATTTCGCACAAAGAATCACCAACCACATGAATGACAATCATCAGGCACCACCTTACGGCTTTATCGGATTGGGAAAAATCAGTTATCAATCACAGGTCTATCTATTCACACGAGTTCTAACTATCTACAACAGCACTGGGAGTCTACCAGTACATGTAACCATGAAACCATGGAGCGCTAGCAACATTCCAATAGTATACACCCCTCCCGCCTCATTCACCTCGGATCAGATTGTTAATGCTTCCGTCGAGCTAAAAAATACAATAGAAACAACTAAAACATTACCTGGCACAGTAGTTGTGGGTGGAATCACTGTTTCCACGGCACAGTTTTTGCATTTAGCAGTACAAGCTATATCTCAGTTGAATGGTGATAGTAGCAGTAGTCCGATTGAGTTGCAGGATGATAGTGCTCCAAGTTACAGTGAAGAATCATTAAGCTCAGGTAGTTTAAGTCAGGCAAGTTATGTGGACTTTGCAGAGCGTATTAATGGTTATATGAACGATAATCATCAGGCACCACCATATGGCTGGATAGGCCTCGGTAAAATCAGTTATAAGTCGCAAGTTTATCTGTTTAGCCGCGTGTTGAGTGCCTACAAGTCTTCTGATACGTTGCCGGGTTCTATTACTGTCACGTCTTGGTCTGCTCAAAATATACCCATATTGGAACCTTGAAGTCTTTTAACCAAAGATGAATTATAGCTGGGCACCGGAATCGTCAGCTATAATTCCAACTATATCTTATTTCGCATACATAGATTCCATTAACTAATAATTGATTTAGCTATTTTCGAGTAAATATAAGTTAGAATTCATTTTTTTAATCATTTGGGGGGGTTATTTAAATAAGAATATTTACTTCGTTATTCGTATATATTACGAAGTAGCTATTCAATTAGTCTTTTTTTAAATTAACCTTAAATTAAAAAAATAAGAAGATGATTCTGTTGTTGAAGCTAAACTCCATTTTCCAGGCATCAATTGTATTTTAATCAACTAATATATTGGAATAATTGTACTTAAGTGAAACTTTAAAACCAGATTCATCCCCTAATCAATCCGAACAGTTCGCATTCGCCCCGGAATAACCATTAGATATATAAGGCTGCAAGATCAATACTGGTTCTGTTAATAGGAGATCTTTTTTATGGCCCGGTTTTATAACATACGTGATTTTCTCGATGATGAGAGTGTTGAAAGATTTATTAATGAGCTTATCGAGGAAAACATGGAATATTTAAGGACTAAATACAGACAGATCGTGCATACAGCAAATAAATCTAGAAATAGAGTTTAAATAGGATTTAAAAGTGAATTACTAAATTTTCACATTTTATTTAGAATTTTATTGTATTTTTATTCATTAAAACCTTCAATTTAAGTTGATTTAGGTATTGGGGTTTTCCTGGATTGGCTTCATTTTTTATTTTTAACTCTACCATTATTGGAATATTAAATAAACATAAAAAATAGAGAGGGGAATTTTCCCATTCTAACTACTTTAAACTTCTATTCTTTTCCTGATTCTTCCTGTGGCAGGCTTTCATCCTCAGCCATGGCCAACAAAATGGTATCAGACATGTGGACATCGTAGTAGTCAAAATTACGCATGAAGTCCTTCAGGTACTGACTTCCATTATCGGTTAGGAGGAAATATTCATCTTCCAATGCCAGGAGTTCCAGCTCCTTCAGGGGACCAGTCATTTTTTCCCAGTCTCCTTCAAAATCATGAACCTCAGAACAGGTTGCATTAAGCTCTGAAAGTACAGGAATGTAATTTTTGGGGTTGAATGCCTGTTCTAGTGATGCAATGATCTCTTTCTGGGTTTTACGATCACCAGTCCACAGTATGTAGAGTATCCAATTCTGGAAGGCTCTGATCTTGTTATCCTCCCAGCACTCCTCCATAGGGAGTTTGTACTGGGAATAATCTTCTTCTTCTCCTTTACGGGCTGAAATAGCTTCTCGGAGTAAGTCCACAGCATCTTTGAATATTCCAATAGAGATGAATAATGCTATAAGAGAGTCTACAAAGAAAATTCCCTGTAACGTGAAAACTGCACCGGCAATAACGGAAAAACCTATGAATATATGGTTTTTAGAATCCACTGACTGGGAGATAAGGGTTAGATTGGAATCCACCTTTCCCACGTAGCGCTGGTAATAGAATAAGAAGACTGCTGCCATGATAGCTATTCCTTCTACTGCTATAGCCAGATATGGCATACCCATGGGGGTCAGTGTCCCATAAAAGGCGCTTATAAGATGAGTAACAGAATCATAACCAATGCTGAGTGAGGCAAAGAATAGTCCGAATATCACCAGGAGAGTTGAGAGAGTTTCCCGGTGGTATTTGATTCCCAGCCATACCATGAATGCAGAAATTGTGTCCATGGTGGCATCGGTACCATCGGCAGTCAGCCCCACACTTCCACTGACGAGCCCTGATCCTAATTTCATTACAGCCAAAAAGCCGTCTAATACTGTAGTATTTTTGGCTGCTGCATCTACTTTAAAGAAATCCTTCCGCACCAGAGATGCCTTCCTTTCCATATTTTCAACGAATTGTAGGGCTTCTTTCTCGCCCTCTCCAGTCAGGGTATAACGTCCATCATCCAGCTTCACCCAGCCATAATCAATAAGTTTTGCACATTCATCTTCAGTCTTACCCACTCTTTTATCCTTTCTTTCATCTTCTAACTCAGACCTCAGATGGGATAAGGTGAAAAAAAGCCTTTCCATTAGTGGTTCCCCTTTTTCAGGTACTTGCTGGTACCAGATGAGGGATAAAAATAGGATAGTCTTATCATCCAGTTCCTCCAGTGTGAGTGGACCTTCCTTGAGAAGTGCCATCATCAGGAACCGGTCATATCCCAGGATGTTTTTATCAGTTTTCATAATTTACCTCAATTTTTTTCCTTTTAAATTATTTTATTCAATTATCTTCTTTAATTATAATGTATAACTCTGCTATAAACTTAATTGTCTCAGTATCTTTAGAAGGAGGTGGCGGATGAGCCTTAACTCCATTTCAAAGAGGTTAATGATAAAATGTTAACTTAATAATCCCTTTTCAGGGGATTAAAAAATATATGAATTTAATTTTTTTTTTATCCTGTTTTGAGGGAGATAATGGATAATACAACTTTTTGGACTTTTTTAAAATGCAATAGTAATGGTTGTAATATTTAAATGATTGGGAGTGTTGTGTGCTCATCATCAACTATAAAAGACCGTCTTACCAATAGGGATATAGATAAAGGAGTGTTTTTTTACATGGTGAAGCTAGTCAAATCTGCGGTCAAGTGCTATAAGAAAAAGACCAAAAAAACAGTGGGAGGCCAGAGGAAGACCTATGAATACAACCAGTATCTGGTGCCCCTGAAAAGATCAGATAACCTGGATTGCAGCATGGAAGTGTTCATCGTACCCCAGGAGGATCTGGCAGATTTGGTGGATGAAAACGGCGAACTCAAGGATCTTTCCAGTAACAAAGATGAATACGAAAGCAAGCTCGACCAGTATGAAGCTGATTTTGCCGACCTGGAATGGAAACACAGTAAACTGTCCAGAACCTATAAAGAATTATTCAGCAAACATAATAAAACCCGCAAAAAGGAGAAGGAACTGGAAGATAAGATCAAAACCCTGGAAAGTGATAGGCGAAAACTGATCAGTGCCTTGAAAGTGGAAAGAAGAGCTACTGAAAAACTTAAAATGGAACAACAGCCAGTGAACAAAACATCTCCTGCCACAAATGTTACCGTTAAATCGGATCAAATTAAATTAAATAACGAAAATATTAAAAATAAGGATGTAAATGAGGATAAAGAGGATAAGGATATTTGGACAGTTCTCAGAAGCCGCCTTACCAAGAAAGAGGAAGAAAAAGAAGAGTAACCTTATTGATTACTTTTCAAATACCCTACCCTTAACTTATTATTCTTAAGTTTTTAATATTCATTTAAGTAATTAACTATCCCTTATCTATCATATCAATTAATTTTTACACAAGTTTCAAAAACACGATTAAAGTTTTTTAAAATAAAATTAAGTTTCAAGAAACGTTTAAGTTCCCCTAATATGCGTAAATCTCCTAACGGAATCAAATTCCAAAAAAAACAACTTAATAATATATTAATGGTGGTTTTATGCCCAAAACCAAATCTAAACCCCATCCTGAAATATCGCAGGTTATGATCATTGATGGGTGCAACAACTTCCCCATCAGCTGGCTGAATAAACAGGGATACTGTGAGTACAGCATATACTTGGAGAATGTTAAGGGTATTGATGTAAAACCCACCAGAAACATGGTGGTAGGGACCCAGGAACACACCCGGTTAGAGATGGAATTCCAGAAGGATGCAGAGCCAGCCACCTTTGAAGAGATGCTTGAAACTTCCAAGACTGCAGAACTCTTATCCCGGGAACTCCCGGTCATTTCATCCCGTTATGGTATCCGCGGATACATTGATGAAGTGTGGATGACTCCTGATGAATTCATAATCATTGATGATAAACCTGGAAAGAGAGCCTTTTCCTCATCCATCAACCAGGTTTTCGGATACTGCCTGGCCTTCCAGGATATGGTTAAGGATGAAAGGAGGATCGTTGGTGCCCTAAGGGAGCGAGGAACTGATAACATATTCTGGTCAGCATACTTCGATGGAAAGGCGGAACAAGACATAGTATCATTAATTAATCGTGTTCAGAACCTTTTGGTTGGGAAAACGGATTTTATACCCACTAATAATCCTAGGAAATGCCGAAGCTGCCGTTTGAAGATAAAATGCGATAAAAAAGCCAGGCCAGGGTCACTTTAAACAATCTGATCCACTTTAAATAAAATGTAGATAACTTTAAATATCACCTCCGCCTAAAAGGAGAATGCTGCAACTGCGGCCTTTTTTAATGTTTAGTCCCGTGGGGTAGTGGTAATCCTGCTGGTCTTTGGAACCGGCGACGGCGGTTCGACTCCGCTCGGGACTATTTTTATTCTAAAGGAAAATCACATTCTTTTAAAGGGTGATCACATGGAAAACATTCTTCTGGTGGGTGTAAACACCCGTGCCGTGGCCTGCTCCCTTAAAAAGTTAGGATATACAGTTTACTCTTCTGATTATTTTGGAACAATGGATCTAAGATCCTGTGCAGATAGGGTGCAATCGGTTTTGGATCAAAAACCAGAAAGTTCCTGTGGTAAGTTCACTCAGCGCTTCAACCCCCAGCTAATCAGGGATATGGCCCTGGAAATGGTTGATGATGCATATGGGATAATTTGCTGCGCAGGTTCCTCTCCTACTTGGTTCCCTTCCCATAAAATCATTGGAAACCGTGATATTGGTGGTGTTGAAGATAAATTTTCCCTATACCAAAAGCTTAAAAAACATTTCCGTGTTCCAGAAACATACCTCCCTGCTGATATTCATGAAGCTGTAGAAATTGTCAGTAATGCACCTGGAAAAAAATTTATTTTAAAACCCCAATCAGGAGCGGGTGGTTACGGGGTGAGAATTCTGGAAGATAAAAATATTGGACTTTTGAATGATAAGAATATTGGACTTTTGAAAAACATTGATCTAGGGCTTTTAAAGGATATGGATCCTGAAAAAGACCCTACAAATATTATCCGAGAACTTTCATCTGATGAGTGTATACTGCAGGAGTTTGTTGATGGTGAAAATATCAGTGCATCAGTTCTATCCACCGAGGATGAAGCCAGGACTATACTCACCAGTACCCAGATAATCGGTGATACCAAGTTGGGGCAAATGGAACCTTTTGGATACTGTGGGAACACCGTTCCCTACATTGGTGATATGGAAATCTCCGAACTTGCCCAAAAAGTGGTGACTCATCTATCCCTAATTGGCTCTAATGGGGTGGATTTCATGGCCAGAAATGGGGAACTATATGTTATTGAAGTTAACCCCCGACTACAGGGAACATTTGAATGTGCAGAACTATCACTGGGTATGAACATGGCTGAAGCCCACCTTGAGGCATGCCAGGGACACCTGGTAGAAGTTCCAGCTCCCCATAGATTTGCAGTTAAGATGGTGGTCCATGCACTGCAATCATCAACAGTGGGTAATCTAAACTTCCCAGGAGTTTGTGACCTACCCCGTCCTGGAGTTATAATAGAAAGAGGAGAACCCCTGGTCACAGTTTTAAGTTCAGGACAATTAAGGGAAGATGTAATATATACGGCCCGAAAACTGGTTGGTAAGGTTTACAACTCGGTGAAGGTTGAAAATCAATGAATTCTTATTAAAATTTTGTTGAATTTAATGATTAAATTAATTTGAAATATTTCGTTTAGATTGTAACTAAAAATAGATTAGATTTATTAAAATTTTTTTTATCCACCTAAATCATCTAAATACAACTGCTAGGATGAAGATGATTGTTCCGATTACAATGAGAACTGTAACCATAATTTCGGCACCAAAAACTAACATGGATACTTTGGCCATTTTATCCGGGTCTTTCTTTATTTCTTCCCAATCAAAATCGTATAAAAAGTCTAAATTGAATGATTTCAATTTTTTCCATATATTTCTGAATCCCATGCTTAAATTCATCCCTTTAATTTGTTTTATTGTTTAATCAAATTCAAATTTTTATGGTTAGTTTCAATTAAATCAGTTATTATTATTAAATTTAAGTTCCAACATCACCTGACCAGAAATATGTACTGTGAAGTGGTGGGTAACTCTCTCCTAACTAACTTTATGTCCCCTCTGTAAATATAGATTTCCTCACCACAATCTTCCTTCTTTAGAATCTGGCAAACTATTCTGCATTCTTGCTCTCCTTTTATACGAGACCCGCTCATTTGGGAACTTATTTCAATATACAGTGGTAATTTTAATCTCCCCCATGATTCTTCTGGAATTAATGATGCGATTTTATAAAGTTCATTTTTCTTAAAACGATGACGGGATCCGTCTGTACCCAGCACATGGGGTTTTTCCTCCCCTAAAAGCTCCTTTAAGGTTTTTCTCTTCCGGGGAAGATGACGGTTTAATACCATTATCTGCTTTTTTAAGAGCCTATCATCCCGGTTTCCATCTCCTCTTTCCATAGTTAAGAATATATCTGGGTGGAATATAATATTTAGTAGGATTGTTTGTAGGTAGTAGAATTGTTGAGAAATTGTTGCAGTATTATTGGACTCATTGAAACTTTGATGGATGGATGTGATATGGATGGACATCGATATTGAACAGTGCCGGGAAAATGATAAGATCAAAGATATTATCAGCAAAAGTGGACTTCCCATTAAACATATTAAACTCTTACTTCGCTTATCTGACACCATCTACATAAATGGCATTAACTACAACGTGATGGTGGAGGGTGAACATGTTCTGATACTTCTCATTTCATCAAAACCCGATAATGAGACCGGTGTCTTCAATACTTACTCCCTCACCAATGTGCTTTACAAGCTTCGGGAAATGGAAAAAGAACATGATGACCTGGAAACCCGATGTGAAGTTGAAGATAATCTTTTTAAGATACTGGTGAATATAAATCTTTAAATTAAGATACTAGTGGATTTAACTCTTAAATTAAGATACTAGTGGATTTAACCCTTATGCTACTCCCACCTTGCAGAGAAATTCATTTTAAAGGTACCATTAGATGAGAATAAAAGATTACCATATCGCTATTGATGAAATCTCCACTATTGACCTGGAAGCTGATTCTATTGCTGATTCCAGACGGATTTTAGCTGAACTCAATGAAAGAGAGATGATCTTAAAGGAACTTAAAAAAAGCATCCGGAAGGACATCAAAAACATGGAAATTGATTTTTTAGAAAGGAAACGGAAGATCAATAGAGATTATGCTGGAGGCAGATCACCGGGCATTGTTTCGAAGGTTAGGGGAAAATCAAAGGTCAAAGAACTGAAGAAACTGGAAAAACAACGTAATGAGGCCCTTGAATCTTATTATGATGTTAAGTATATAATAGATGATCTATTAATCCAGATTGATGATGCCAAAGAACCACTTAATAGTTATATTAAAAAGAAATTGTTTGGAGTTTAAAAGATCCTTTTTAGGGGTTAATTATATTTAATTTATTTTTCAATATTTCCATTAACAAATTAAAAACTTAAACCTTATATTTTATATTTAAATTTTAAAAATATCACTAAGCTCTTTTTAAGGTTTAAACTTAAATAATTATTTAAATTATAATTATTCTGTTTTAGAAATAGGCTTTTAAAATAAAAATAATAAAAAAAAATATGAGATAATTTTAAGGTGCTATTTACTTCTCTTGCAAACTAAGGATTAAAAGTTCAGTTCCACGGGTAGAAGTATTAGAATACCTAATAAATCATCTTTTTCCACTTGGTAGTCCAGTGCAGCTGCAAAAAGTGCATGGTCTGCTGTTCGTTCCATGCTTATGGGGAGGTAGGTTTCTTCACCAACTGCCATGGTGTGTCCGTACTTGTTGGTACCGTAGGCGCTGATGAAGCAGATATGGTTAGCATTGATGTCGATCTTTTTGATCTGGATGGGTTTGGTTTCCCCTGCCTTGAATTCCTTCTCTTCAGCGGCAATTATTGCCCTGACTTTTCCGGAGACATTACCTATCTCGAAGTCAATGGCGGGTTTGGCATGTTTTTTTTGCTCTTTTTTAACCTGGTCCAGTCGGGTTATTATTCTAACCATTAAAGGGCCTCCTCAGCTTCTTCCATGGTCTTTTTGATCATCTTCAAGCGTACAAAGTTCTCCCTTTCCATTTCTTCTAAACGCATTTCAATGTACTTGACGGTGTTCTCCAGTCGGGGAATGATGATGTGTTCCAGGGCGTTCACACGCCTTTTGGTTGATTCAATCTCACCAGCCAGTAACATGATGGTCTTTTCGATTTCTCCCAGTTCAATGATGAGCTGGATGGATTCCTCGAATTTTTTGGCAGCATCATCCAGTTTAACTGAGGTGTCCATGAATCCGTAACCACGTTCCACAATGGTCCTCTGGGAAATTTGGGACTCTATTACCGGTACCACCACTCCCATAACACTCCTGGAGTCGATGTCCACATCAACTGATTCAGTGACGGACATGGCAGCTTTCTTAACAGACAGATCACCCATCATTACCTGGGCTGCTGTTAAGTCCTGGTAGGCTTCCTGGAGTTTCTCGGAAACTTCATCCCGGGATCCTTTCACCCTTTCCAGGATGTTGAAAAACTCCATTATCAGGGCATTTCGTTTCTCTTTGAGGAGACTGTGCCCTTTGACTGCGAGTTTTTCACGCTGTTTTAGTTTTAGAAGCTCCATCCGGGTTGGATTGATGCCTTCTATCATTTCTTGTGCCATTTTATCCCTCTTTTATCCCTCCTAAAAAAATAGGATGGGGGTTATTTATGGTCAGGGTGGTATTTGGGAATGTGTTCTGCCCGTACCCTCTTAAGCTCTGCTTCGGGTAGTAAGCTCATTAACTCCCAACCGAGGTCCAGGGTTTCCTGGATGGACCTGTCTTCGTCCCTGCTCTGGGTTATGAATTTACCTTCAAAACCATCGGCAAAGGCCAGGAATTTACGGTCACGCTCGGTAAGAGCTTCTTCACCAACCACAGCCATCAGGTCACGCAGGTCACGTCCTTCAGCGTATGCTGAGTAAAGCTGGTCAGACACACCGCTGTGATCTTCACGGGTTTGCCCTTCACCAATTCCACCACTCATAAGTCGTGATAGTGATGGTAACACATCTACTGGTGGGTAAATACCTTTACGGTGTAAGTCCCTGCTTAAAACGATCTGTCCTTCAGTGATGTAACCGGTTAAATCTGGAATAGGGTGAGTAATATCGTCCTGAGGCATCACCAGAATAGGCATCTGGGTGATGGAACCCTCTTTACCAGTTATACGTCCTGCCCTCTCATAAAGACTGGAAAGGTCAGTGTACATGTAACCAGGGTAACCCCTACGTCCAGGTACTTCGTCACGAGCAGCTGAGATTTCTCTTAAAGCTTCTGCATAGTTGGTCATATCAGTTAGTATAACCAGTACGTGCATATCATGTTCGAAGGCGAAGTATTCAGCAGTAGTTAATGCCATACGTGGGGTGATGATCCTTTCGATTGCTGGGTCGTCAGCCAGGTTCATGAACACAGTCACACGTTCTAAGGCTCCGGTTCTCTCGAAATCACGCATGAAGTAGTTTGCTTCTTCGTGGGTGATACCCATTGCTGCGAATATAACTGCAAACTCTGATTCTTCAGCTAACACCTTGGCCTGTCTTGCGATCTGGGCGGCTAGCTCGTTGTGAGGTAAACCGGATCCAGAAAAGATTGGCAGTTTCTGTCCACGTACCAGGGTGTTCATTCCGTCGATGGTGGATATACCAGTCTGGATGAATTCTGCGGGGAACTCCCTGGCAGATGGGTTCATAGGGCTTCCGTTGATGTCCAGTTCCTTTTCAGGAATGATTTCTGGTCCGCCATCAATGGGGTTTCCAGTACCACCGAATATTCGTCCGAGCATGTCCGGTGAAACTCCTATACGAGCGGTTTCTCCGGTGAATCGTACTTTGGTGGTGGATGTGTTGAGGTCGTCGGTTCCTTCGAAAACCTGAACTACAGCAACATCTCTTTTAACTTCCAGAACCTGTCCTCTTCTCATGTCACCGTTTGGTGTTTCTATGTCCACTATTTCATTGTAGGCAACACCTTCAACACCTTCAACAATCATGAGGGGACCAGCCACTTCTCTGACTGTGGTATATTCTCTGGTTTTGATATTGGCGTTCATTTTCACACCTCACTCGTCTGTTTAACTATTTTATCCTGGATATCTTTGATCTGTGTGTCAAATTCATCTTCTGGGATGAACTTCATCCTTCCGATTTCTTCTTTGACTGGTAGATCAGTTAGATCAGCTGCTGATGCTCCACGTTCCAAGGCGGCGGTGGCCTGTTCCTGGAAGATGATAATAGTTTTGAGTAGTTGGTATTGTTTGGTTGGGGAACAGTAAGTGTCCACTTCGTGGTATGCGTTCTGTTGCAGGAAATCTTCCCGTATCATACGGGTACTTTCCAGAGTGATCCTTTCCCGGTCAGGCAGTGCATCCGGTCCTACCAGTTGCACGATCTCCTGAAGTTCGGATTCTTTCTGGAGTAGGGCCATGGCTTCGTCCCTGGTTGCTCTCCAGTCTGCGCCCACAGTGGTTTCCCACCAGTCTTCCACACTGTCCACGTATAATGAGTAGCTCTGTAGCCAGTCTATGGATGGGAAGTGACGTTTATCTGCTAGGGATGCGTCCAGTGCCCAGAAAACTTTACATATACGCAGGGTGTTCTGTGTAACAGGTTCTGATAAGTCCCCACCAGGTGGTGATACTGCACCAACTACACTTACTGATGCGACTTTGCTTTCAGTTCCCACGGTGTTAACTCGTCCTGCTCGTTCATAAAACTGTGCTAGACGTGATGCCAAGTATGCAGGGTATCCTTCTTCACCAGGCATTTCTTCCAGTCGTCCGGAGATTTCCCTCATGGCCTCTGCCCACCTGGAGGTGGAGTCTGCCATTAGAGCCACATCGTAGCCCTGGTCACGGAAGTACTCTGCTATGGTTATACCGGTGTACACACAGGCTTCCCTGGCTGCCACTGGCATGTTGGATGTGTTAGCAATAAGTACAGTTCGGTCCATTAATGGTTTACCGGTTTTAGGGTCTTCGAGTTCTGGGAATTCTTTTAGAACCTCAGTCATCTCGTTACCCCTTTCACCACATCCTACGTAGACGATGATGTCTGCGTCGGCCCATTTAGCCAGCTGCTGCTGGGTAACAGTCTTACCTGATCCGAATGGTCCTGGTATGGCTGCGGTTCCACCTTTAGCCACAGGGAAGAAAGTGTCCTGTGCCCTCTGACCTGTTACCAGTGGTATGTCTGGGTCTAACTTGTCCTTGTAAGGTCGACCAACCCTGACCGGCCATTTTTGCATCATCTGCACTTTAACTGGGCCTTTAGGAGTTTCCACTTCTGCGATATCATCTATCACGGTGTACTGGCCTTCACCAACGATACTTTTAAGGGTACCGCTGACTCTTGGGGGGACCATTATTTTCTGGACTACTGCAGAGGTTTCCTGCACTTCACCCAGAATGTCTCCACCTTTAACTTCACTGCCAGCTGTGGCTATGGGTTTGAAGGTCCATTTTTTATCTTTAGGTAGTGAGGGTACATCCACACCCCTTTCAATGTAATCTCCCACAGCAAGTTTAATGGTTTCCAGTGGTCTCTGTATACCGTCAAATATAGAACCGATAATTCCAGGTCCCAATTCCACGGATAATGGGCCTCCTGTACTTTCTACTACTTCTCCGGGTTTCATACCGGCTGTTTCTTCATAAACCTGGATGGTGGCGGTGTCGCCTTCAAGTTCGATGATTTCACCGATGAGCTTGTCTTCACCTACTTTTACCATCTCATGCATCTGGGTCCCTCTCATACCGTCTGCGGTTATAACAGGACCCGCTATCTTTATTATCTTTCCTTCGAGAGTCATTCTACCATCTCAACCCCGATTACTCGTTTTATAAGCTCTCTGATTGGGTCTGATTCCCGATCTACTGAGCCTTTTTTATCTGGAATTTCAATTATCATAGGCAGTGCACTTTCACTGCTTATCTTATCTATCATTTCTCTGAAATTATCGCCTATTTCTTCAGTGGTTATAATAATAGAGTACTCCTTGGTTAGTTCCTTCAGTTTATCTCCTGCTTCGTCCATATTGCTGACTGGAAATCCATCCTTGATTCCTCCCAGCATGAAACCGGTGACGGTGTCAGGATCTGCCATTACTGCTATTTTTGAACTCATACTAACATCTCCTTAATCATAGCAGGGGTGAATCCTTCTTCGCGTTTACCACGGACAATGATTTTCAGGTTTTTGATTTCCTTTTCCTTTCTGCTTAAAAATCCAATCATGGGTCCGATTCCGAACTGATTCTTTAAAGATATCTTTTTGGCGGTTTCGGTCACATTATTATCCAGTGCACTTTCAAATGCGTCAATGGAGCCTGTTTCGTTGTAGGTAGCCATGGCTTCTGCTAATATTGGAGCATAGTCTGTTCCTTCCAGACCACTTACCACACCGGCAACATCTTCTGCTTCCATGAGATCTTTAAGTTTCCATTCTCGTATCTGGTAACCGTCACTGATCATGTAAGGTTCGATATCCTCGAATTTTAATCCATCCACTTTGGCCCTTAAGATGATTTTGAGGTTGGTTCCATCAACGATGTTTCCCACATAAGTCTTTAGATAGGATGTGTTGTCATCTTCAGGGGTGGTTACACTTCTGAGAAGGTTTTCCAGGAGATACTTGTCCAGGGAAGCTTCCAGTGGTAGTATCATTCCTGTTTCCTGGTAAGTGGGAATGGCATCTTCAAGGATAGGGGTGTATTCTGTTCCTTCCAGGGCACTTAACACTTCATTTACATTGTCAGCGTCTATAAGTGTGTCCAGTTTATCGGCAAGATCACCGAATGGAACCACTAGGTCTAGGGTTTCTTCGTGACTTAACCCTGCTTCTTTAGCGATTATTATACTTTTTATGTTTTTTATGTCCCATTTTTTCAGGAGAAACTTGAAAGCATCTCTGCTGTTTTCAGGGGTTATCCTTGCTACTAAATCGTAGTTTTCAGCAAGCTGGGTGTCCAGAGCCTTTTCCAGGGGGTACTGATCAATGTATTTTGCGTAATCTGGGAATCCTCGGAGGTAGTTTTTAACTTCTTCAATGTTCGCAGCCTCAATGATTTCCTGAAACTGTTTTTCATTGAATATCCTTCCTATTCTGGCCCTTACACGTGCATTGGGATATGTGTATGGAAACATGCTCAGAACGGGTCGGATGGTTGCTATAACTACGATTGCTCCGAAGATGGCCAGTACTAGAATTACTGCTGCTAAAAAAGATTCAATAGAGGGAAATCCCAGTCCAGTGACTAATGAAGTAATGTCCTCTGCCATGTGAAATCTCCCCTATTTGAACAGTATCCCGGCAACTTCAGATCTTAGAGATTTTTTGAATCTTAACATCCTTGCTTCGATGGTGTTGTTAACCTCTATATCACCATTTTTGGTTTTTAGAATAGCTCCGCCAATGGTGTTGATGTTTGTTCCCATCTCCAGTTTAGTAGGGTTACCTGTTTGATTGCTGATACTTTTTTCAATGGTGGGTAGGTTACCTTTTATTTTGGCCACATCGCTTTCTTTAACGAAGACCAGGAGATCACCTCCCCCAATTTCTGCACCAGCTTCTTTGATTACTTTTTCAAGAGATGCTTTGTATTCAGCTGCATCTGAAGAAGCTATTTCCTTAAGCTTTTCTTCTGCTTTTTTGAATGCTTCTTCAATTACTTCTTCTCGAGCCTCAAGTTCCATTCTCCTAGAGTTCATCTTAGCTTCTGAGATAATCTGCTGATACCTCATTTTTGCCTGTTTTTCGGCGTTTTCTAAGATTTTCTCTTTTTCAGCTGTTGCTTGTGCTTCACCTTCAGAGAGAATGGATTCATTTTCCTTTTCAGCTTCCGCTAATATGGATTCTGCTTTTATCTGGGCATCAGACATTATACTTGAGACTATCTTATCTGTCCCGGCGCTCATCTTTATCATCCTGCCAGAATTCCACCGAATACCATGAGGAGTATAGCAATCAGGAACCCGTAAATAGCCTGGGTTTCTGGTAGGGCGGTGAATATGATACCTCTGGCAAACATGTCTTCGTTTTCAACTACTGCTCCTACTGCTGAGGATGCGGTTATACCCTGACCCATACCAGAACCAAGACCGGCGAATCCTATTGCGGCTCCTGCACCTATTGCCACCAGACCTAATGATGCGGGTAGTGCTTTATTAGCCATAATTGTGAAAACCATAAGCAGTATAGCAATTAGAAATCCGTAAATAGCCTGAGTTTCGGGCAGTGCAGTGAAGATAATACCTCTAGCGAACATATCTTCATCTTCTGCCACAGCACCCACACTTCCTGCTGCTGCTATTCCCTGACCTAAACCTGATCCTAATCCTGCGAAACCGACGGCTAATCCAGCGCCGATTGCTGCTAATGCTGTTCCTAAAGCGACTTCTACCATGTTATTTTCCTCCTATATTCGTAAACTTTCTTTTGGCACGGAAAGCCTTGAATTTCTGACTTCCGCCTATGTAAAACTGAGCGAAAAACTCAACGTAATGCAAACGTAATGCATTTATGAACGCACCTAGTGTCTGGAAGGAAAGGTTTGCGATCTGTCCTCCAATAAATACTATTGGTGCGATTATTATTCCAATCAGAGGGATCATTTCACCACAAATTCCAGCTAATATATTCACTGTCATTGCGATCCCACCGGTGGAAAGTGCCAGTGCCAGTAGTCTGGCGTATGATAAGACATTTCCCAGGAAACCGGACAAATCCATAATTCCAAACAGGCCGTTGAAATAAACCAGCATGATTAAGCTTAATACTAAGACGCCTATTCCGGCGTACATTAATATTCCTCCTCCAAATAAGAGGTATCCTAATGCCAGTAATACAATACCTGCTTCCAGGATAAACCACACAATTTGAGCTCCTAACGCTTCTTTAGTGTCTCCTCGGACTATATTGTTGTATGCTCCAATTGCTAAACCCAGGTTTAAATGTATAATACCCACAGCTAATGCGACTATGAGGATGTTTTCTGGGTGTGCGAAGGAGTTTATGGAGGGAATGGTGGTTGGAATGGCCATAGTTGGATCTCCCCAGATAAACCGGGGTATAAAGTCTCCTATGAAACTGTTGGTAACCAGTCCCAGTATTACAGCCCATACTCCACAGGCAACCATAATCAGACCAAGGTTGGCCATGGTTTTACTGTTTCTTCCCAGTCCCCGGAATATAATGTAACCCACAAGGGCATCGACTATACCATAACCGGATTCTGTGAGACAGAAACCGAAGAAAAATGGGAATACGATTGCCATGAGGATAGTGGGGTCAATCTCCCGATAGTTTGGGGGAGAATACATGTGCACAAACATTTCATAGGGTTTGGCAAATTTGGGGTTATCCAGTTGAACAGGGATTTCATCCTTTTCCACATCAGGGTCAGCAACATCCACAATGGAATGACCTTCAGTTGATGTGTCGATGGTTAAAAGAGTCTTTTTGAGTTTTTTCTCGGGCACCCATCCTTCAAACAAAACAGTTTTTTCAGTTTCACCAAAGGAAGAAAACACTTCGTTGCGTTGTTTTTCGATTTCTAACTCTTCTTTAAGAGCTCTGAGTTTTTCAAACCATTCAGCAGATATGTCTGCTAGATCATTTAAAACAGATTCTTTTTCCAGGGCTATAGATTCCAGTTCAGATTCTGATTTCTGGATTATATCCCCTGGTTTACCGGAAAGACCTGAAAATTCAAATCTTTCAAACTCCATCTTACGCAACTGACTTAGAACTTCTTCGGTGTGTTTTTTCACAGTTACGATGACCAGTATTTTAAATCCTTTCAATTCACTTTCCTGGTCAAAAACTATAATTTCGTCGGTTAAATCCTTCAGACTACCAATGAAATCATCATAGTATCCTGAGGATATTTTTCCCGCAATAAAAGAGACATAATTAGATTCTTCCAGAAGACCAAGATCAACATCAAAATTCGAAAGACTTCCAGCAACTTTAAGGGCATTATCAAGTTCAGTTTTCCTAGAGTCGAGCTGGTTTATTTTTTCTTCCTTGGGTTTAGTTTGAGATTCAACTTTTCCCAGGATTTTTTCGGCTTTTTGAATTAGTTCTTCAACATCCAGAGCTTCTACTTCTACTTTAAGAATGGGTGGTGGGTTTATGAAACCCTTAACCAAGGGTAAAATTCCCTTCTCTTTCTTGGCCATTGATTTTAGAAAATCAACAGTTCCTGAGGTTTTCATCAAAAGGGAAGAAATTTTACCGGTAAAAGGAGAGGCGCTGGAGGGCTTTAAGATTTGTCTCCATTCTGCGTCCTGTTGTATGCGCTCGGATATATCCTCGATCTGGACTAAAGCTTCTTCGTGAAGTGAACTCACTGCAGAATCAGCGTACTTGTCCAGGGTGATTATCCTGAGCTTTTTCATCCTTGCCGGTTTGAACATGGTTCTCACACTATAATATGCTTTTTACAATGACTTCAGCAGCTTCATCAACCATACCGGTAGCTTTTGTTTTTGTTATCTCTACTTTTTCAGTGGTTTGATTGTTTATTTGATATGCTTCCTTTTTGGCGTTAGTTTCGGCTTCAAAAGTGATCTTTTCAGCATCACTATTGGCCGCTTCTTTGGCCTTTTCTATGGTTTCTTTTGATTTAGATTTGGCTTCTTGGACCATTTCAGAAGACTTGGCTTCTGTGTCCTCTATTAGTTTATTGGCATCACTTTCAGCCTTTTTTATCGTTGTAATCGCTTCCGACATCGTTGTCATTTAAATCACCCTAATATGACCATGATAAACGGAAATCTATTAAGGCTTATATTTATCTTTTGCTATTTAATTTTCGAAGTATGAAAAAGAGTATGAGACTTATTTAGAAGTATGTAGTTCTGCTCTATCTGTATCAATATTTCTGGATTCTGAACCATTATAATAGATGTCATCAACTTCAACAAACTTTCTAAAAGGAGTTTCAGCGGATTTTTCTTCGTGGATATGGGATACAATGGCTGGAACTCTTCCTATCATGAATATGCCCGTCCCTAATTTCCAGTCAAAACCCATGTCAGATAGTATTCCGGAATTGGCACCATCTATATTCATACGGATGCCTTTCATTTCCAGGAGTAGATTTTCAATGGAAACGGCTAATTCGGTGTGGATTCCGAAACACCCATATTTTTTAGCGGTTTTAATGAGTTTTGTGGGTCTAGGATCTTCATGGTGGAAACGATGACCAAATCCTGGTATTTTTTTTCCTTTTTCCAGATAGTGTTCCACTGTTTGCATTGCAACATCTTTTAAATCAGATCTTGATGCAGGAGGTCCTTCCGAATCAATACCTTTTTTGATCAATCCCTGTAACATGCACATAGAACGTTCCAGAGCGCCTGCGTGATGTTTTCCAAATGAGGAAAGTCCTCCTGAAACGCAGGTGTTCATATGGGCCCCTGTGGATGCCATAATCCTGGCAACCTGGGTGCTGGGAGGGGTTACTCCATGATCACAGAATGAGACTAAAACAGCTTCTAACATTTTTGCCTGTTTTTCATGGGGGAGTTCTCCTTTTAGAAGCAAATAAACCATTTCAGGGAATGAAATGTTTCCTATCAAATCTTCCTGGGGATATCCTCGGGTGATTATGCGGTTAGGTTCCACCTTGGTAATGGAGGTTCTCCATTTGGGCTTGGTAAGCTTTAATAAATTTTCCACAGTCTCTCTTCCAATTGCCATTTTCCTCACTCCAGTGCATTTTGTGAAAGATAAATAGATGATTTTCTTGGTTCAACACAACAACAGGGACGCATGCAAACGATACGAACTCCACTGGCCCTTTGTGGTCCTACTTTCACCATTGCCCCCAGGGCGGTGACTGAACCCCCCAGACCAAGGGCACCAACATTGGTATGATTCAAGGAATCAGTTATCTTTTTTTCAATTTTTGATTGATGATTGAGGTTCCCGTAGGCCATTGCCTTTAGCATCAGTGTTGAAGCCTCATAATGGGTTCTCCCAATGCCCAGTGCCGGGATGCATGGTGTGCACCCCAACTTAGGAATCTCTGATCTCATCCATGTCAGCGCTTCCTTAAAAAGGTTTCCATGATCCCGCTGGTGAAAAACACGATAAGTATGACTCCTTATCTCTGGACCGCCACCTAACATCAACACATGGATTTTAAGACCATCTCCATCCATTGTATCCACCAAAACAGATGGAGGTATTACTTTTCCGGGGTCATTGAAAAGCCCTTTGCTCTGTTCAATTCGTTCTATATCATTCCCTGAAACTGCCATTGGTCTTCCAGGGAGTTTTTTAAGACCCAAAGCCACACCATCATTTATTTGGTTAAATAAATCTGGAGAAAACTGCGTATTAATTCCTAATTCCACGAGTACATGGGGAATTCCAGTGTCGTCACACAGGGGAACTTTATTACTGCTGGCTATTTGTTCATTTTCCAGGAGCAACTTTAGAACCCAGCGGGCATTATCATTTCCCTCCTTTTCAATTGCCCTTTGGTAGGCTTGAATCTGGTCATCTCTGAATGTGGTACTGGCCTCTATCACTGCATCTTTAACCAAGTCTTTGATTTTTTTGGACATAAATGGCTCCTAAGCAGGGATTAATCTCTTGATTTGAATTTTTTTATGAGCTATTAAATAATATTTGATTGAATCAATATTTCGAAATTGAGTAAAAATCTAAATTTGAATATGATAATGATGGGGATAATAAAATATAACTGGATTTATCCTTTGATTTTCTACTCGGGTATGGCCATATCTTTGACCCCTTTTTTGGATATAACTGCTCCTGGATAAAAGCGGTTGATCATGCTTTGGACCAGCAAAACCTGCCTTGCTCTTTCACCTGCTTCTTTTCGGGTGGTATCGTATCCATGATGGGCTGCAACTGCTCCACCTGTTTTAAGATACACTGGACAGGCTTTTTTAATAATTTCAGGTGCTTCGTAATGTCTGATGAAACCTCCCGAAGATTTGGGGTTTTCGGTGTGAATATCCAGAGAGATGTCAATGGATTGTCTTATGGCAGCCAGCATTGCTATCTGCAGATCCCGCACCGGGTTAAATGAATCAGCCCCAATAGTTTCCACAAGACGCGCAGAGGCAGGGTTTCCATGACCACAGTGGGCTGAAACCTTGAAGTGCACACTGGTGGGCAATTCTCCTTCTTCGCGCATTTTACCCAGAACCCACAGGAGACCCTCATCGTAGACCACTATTCCCCTCACACCAAGATCCACAGCCCGTTTAACGTCTTCAATGGCGTAGGTGAGGTTATCGTAACCTCTGAGCCTGTATCCTATCCGCGCACCTTCCTTGGTCCGGGCCGAGGCACTGGTGTCATAGGGAGCGCGGGGACCAACACTTAAAAAGAGTTCCATCCGGGCATCACGGGCTAGATCTGCCATTTCCAGGATTTCATTGTCAGTTAAGAGCATTATCCCCTTGGTCTGGGTCACCCTGTGCACCATAATCTCGTACATGTCCAGAGCTTCCAGAAGACCCTCCAGAGCTCCGGGTTTCTGGATCCCAGGAACTTCAAAACGATACTGGGCACCATCTGGAAACCTTTTCGTTGAATCTGGTAAATTATCAGCTGGTTTAATGATTCCAATCTTATTCAAAAAGTTATGAGTGTCCATATCATAACACCTCTTCTCTACATTATTTTCTTAACATCATAATGGTTAATTTTCTTCAAATTATTATCATAAAGTTGATATCTTCAAATATTTCATTAAATATCTCCATTTCAACAAATATTTCATTATTTACTTTCATTATCTCCACTCAATAATTTTATACCCAATTATTACAGTAATCATAAGGATTACGGTATGGTATGATTGCAGAATATTATTTAAACCCCTGATTAAGGGTACTCATTAATTCGTTTATGTGTATATATTCCAAGTCATCCAGAGTTTTTAAAATATTCACATCCACTTGCGGATTAAGGTTGCTGAATTTATTTAAGAGTTCATCCTTGGTGAATGGATTTTCAGGTTCTCCTTTAGCCAGATCAATTCTTTCGGTGTAAATGCGGTCTGTGGTTTTTATGGTTACCTTTGATGGCCTTTTTTGAGGGTAAAGATGGTTCAAATTTTTATCACATTTAATCTGGATTTTCCTGGAAACTTCACTAGTTCCATCATCAGGGTTGACACGTTCCATATCTTCACTATTCAAATTTCCTCTCATAACAGCCAGGGCCAAACTCACTGGCAAACTCTGCCGGATTCCTTCTACAGTTTGGGGATGGTACTCATTATGGCGCGCTGCAATTTCATAGGTTTTGACAGTTATATCCTGAATATCAGCGATTTTAATATTTTTAT
The DNA here is from genome assembly GCF_016217785.1 of Methanobacterium sp. NCBI lineage: Archaea > Methanobacteriati > Methanobacteriota > Methanobacteria > Methanobacteriales > Methanobacteriaceae > Methanobacterium > Methanobacterium sp. Next base: position 91,019 of record NZ_JACRGA010000008.1, on the reverse strand, counting down.
TTTTCATAAGATTAATGGTAACATCCAGTGAGGAGTGTAAATGCCTGCAGACAGGATATTTTTTGAAATAAACCCTGAGGATTTCAAATTCTTCAGGAGAGTACTTTCCAGAGCCAGATTTCTGAAGAAGATTTGTTTCTTCTTTTAAATCGCCCATGGTCTGGAATAGTCCTTCTTTTCCCTCGATAATGGTGTGGGCTCCAGTGAAGCCCTTCTTTGCCAGTAATGCGGATAAAACCCCAGATTGGGCGGCTTTCCCTGCGTGGAGGTGTTTTGCCATGCTGCCTGAATGATCCGACTCCAATAACCCTGCTGCCTGGGTCCCGGCCAGTCCCAGTGCATTTAATATTTCTTTTTCATCCAGATCTATTATTTTTGATGCTGCAGCTGCAGCTCCCAGAGTACCACAGGTACCTGTGCTGTGGAAACCTTTCTGGCGGTGACCTGGATTTAAAAACATCCCCATCTGGATAGAAACCTGATATCCTACCACCATGGCAGTAATGAATTTTTCTCCGGATTTTTCACAGGATTCGGATAAAGCTAGTGCTGCAGGAATTATACAGGCACCAGGGTGAAGCTGGGCCAGACGATGACCATCATCTAAATCCAGACAATGGGCAGAAACCCCGTTGACTAGCGCCGCATCCATGGGGGTGGCAGTATCTCCGCCGATGACAGTGGAATCGCCTCCGGCACTGATGATCTCTCTCACAATTCCTGCGCTTTCACTACGGCACCCTTTAAGGGAAACCCCTAAAAAATCAAGGAAGCAAAGCTTGGCCTGGTCTACCACTTTTTCTGGAAGGTCCTGGTAACTGGCAGAAGCAATGAATTCTGCAAGGTCTCTGGTAATCATTTTTTTAGTCTGTAAATTGGTTATAAACTGTAAATTGATTATTATTGGTTATATGAAATTTTCGATGGTTAATAGTTACTGACAATATTTTATTTTCATTAATTTACATTATTTTAAGGGTTTTTTCATATATATCCCTTAATTTAGTATCCTATTAATGGGAGTATCAATTTCTAACTAATGGTTTACTCAAATGTCTCCGTGCAGAGGGTGGAACCTCATAAAAACCTTTTTTTATCTTCCTTTCAACTTCCCTTCTTTTTTTAATTTCTCCATATTCTGGGGGGGCTCCACGTATCTTACTACCGCACCGGGGACATTTATATCCTTTATTTTTACCTGCAGATTTCATACGCTTCCCACATTCACAGAGGGGATTCAGATATTCATATAAAGTGGATAGATCTGTGATTTTGATCTTTTCCACATTGAGGGTTCCCTTATTTCCAATTCCACCGTAGACCACCAATTGGTCTCCCGGGGCCAGATGACGAACCACATCACGGAACCCTTTGGTAGGTTCATATGCCGCACATTCAACCTCTCCTGATTCATCTTCCAGGGTGAAAATAACGTGTCCACCTTCAATAACCACAGGCGGACTTTTAACAGTCCCCCGGACGATGTAGCACTGGAACTGGTTCATCTGGGAAATGGCATCTACTTTTTGCAGGTGCATATCCGTGTGTTGGTTGGTTAAAAACACCCTGAAGGATTCCACTGGTTCAGATACCTTCACCAGTTTGTGGGCTTCCTCCACTGCAGCCCGGGTTTCCCCTCTAATCCCGTAAAGAACAGGGCAGGGGGTATGTGGTGTTATAGCCATGTAACCATCGTCTATGTTGTCAAATGTAGCAGGGTATGTTTTTCGGTCCATTTCCAGGACAGATTCTGGGTCAACCCTCCTTTTAGTACCGTAATTTGCAGGGTCGCGGTAGGCCAGTAATTCATAGGTTGCATCAGTCAGGGGGCAGCCAATGGCTGCCAGGGATCCAATTATTCCCCTTCCCTTTTTGAACTTGAATATCTCTGCCCCTACCTTCTCTGCTAACTTCTCGGCTTCTTCTTGGGTTACAATAGTTCTAATGGTTCTCCACGCATAATCCTGAAGTTCGGGAGTTATTTCACCTTCATAAAATACCATTCCTGGATTGGTTTTAGGGTCTTCCATTACTGCCAGTTCTTCCACCATCTTCAGAATAAGATTCTTGGCCGTTTTAACTTCTTTTTTTGATTTTAAAACTAGTTTGAATGATACTGCTCCGTTTCCCCTGGTTTTATGGGGTGCGAATGGATTAAGGCGTATCAGACGTGGCGGACCATCAACTCTAAAACCACAAGCTTTAAGTCGGTCCATTATCACACAACATATATATGTGGTGCACATTCCACTAACAGAGTCTGTGTCATCCATACCTACATAGATATTATACAAATCAGAATTCATATCAACATTATTCATATCAAATATCACCGGGGTGTTTTTTTCATGTCGAACATGCCCTTACATAGAGATCATGTAATTATTGAGATCAACGAGCTTTTATCCAAGCATGGTTTTGACACTTCTAATATATATGATCGAAGTTGTTTTGATCTGGTGGCCCGAAGGGAACTACTTCTACTTTTAATGAAAGTACTGGTTAACGTGGATGGGTTCAGCGCAGCCCACGCTCATGAAATAAAAAGAGTAGCGCGCACATTCTTTGCTTCACCCCTCTTAATCGGCCTTAAATCTAAGAATGAGGCTTTGGAAGAAGACGTGGTATATGAACGCCATGGAATACCAGTGATTGCACCTTCAACTCTGCGAAATATAGTGGTGGAAGAAATTTATCCGGAGATATTTGCTGATCGGGGTGGATATTACGTTCAGATTGATGGTCAGGTTATTAAACAGATGAGGGAGCAGCAGAACCTGTCACTGAAAGATCTGGCTGATAGAGCTCATGTGTCCAGGGAAACTATCTATAAATATGAGACCGGCAGGGTACGGGCACAACCCGACACCGCATTTTTACTGGAAAGCATCCTTGACATGAGGATCACTCTTTCAGTTAACTTATTTGCGGTTCCTGAGGATGAAGATGCTGCAGAAGTTAAAAAAGGCGAACCCCGAGAACTGGTTGATCTGGGTTTTGGAGTTATCAACACCAACCGAACCCCTTTCGATGCACTGGCCCAGGCTGAAGCAACTTCCAAAAAGGCAGAACCACTACTGACCGATCTTGAAAAAAATAGAAATCAGAAAGTGCTAAACAAGATGGCCACCAATCTGAAGGATCTTTCTGATGTTATTGGCACTGATGCAGTCTTTATACTGGAAAATAAGAAGGATACTGAATGTATCGATGGAGTACCAGTGGTTCACAGTTGGGAAATTGGTGAAATGAAAAACCCTGCTGAATTTTTAAAGATGCTGGCAGAAAGACGGGAATGTAATTAACTATTACAATATTATTAATTTTAGACATTAATATTTAATTTTAGATATTAGTGGGATAATCAACGTTTAAACAGCTTAGAAAAAGATTCATCTGCCTCTTTCTCGGAAGCTATTCCCAGAGTTACCATATCTATGTAATCTGCTGTTTTAAGATAATCAAAGGCATCATCTGGTGTCATTATTCCCGCAGCAAGCACGTGCATGGCAATAATGGTCTTATCCATTTTCAGGATCATTTCTCTGAATTGGGCTCTTTCATCAGGACCGTAGGTATCACAGTCCATTAAATATCCCAGACGGTTAAGGGGGACCATGTAAAGCTTGAAATCATTTAGCACAGGTGAATCCAGTAGTTTTCGGGTGGTGTTGAATGGGAATTGGGTTATCAGGCCCGGCACAGATCCGGTATCTCTGATGATATCCAGCTTTTCTCCTATTAAGTCCCAATCTGTCTGGTCGGTAATCACCGGGTCAATCAGCATGGCTTTGGCATCCAGATCAGATAATATGGATATATCCTCATCTTCTGATTCGGGGCGGATGGTGGCTATGATATCCATGGAAAAACCGTTATCACGTGCTATTTGCAGTGCTTCTATCACTGGTGGGTGGGGTATCAGTTGGATTCCCCGCACTCCCATCTGGTAAGATCTAGCCATAACTCTGGCCATTGCCTCTGGGTTCCGGTAGAGATCCAGGAGGTACAGTCGGGCCCGGTGGCCGAAGTGAGATGCTCCAATAAAAGGAGATGTCCCCAGTAAAGTACGGGGAATCTTCTTTCCATCTATTTCAAGGTAACCTTCTAACATTTAAATCTGTTTTATTTTAATTTTTTGCAGGGGTTTTATTATGGTTTGCAAGTAGGGGTTGTTCTATTCAACTTTGTGGGCCACAACTGCGGTTCCGAAAACCAGGATCTCCTGCATCACATCAGAAATATCGTTGGAATCATAACGTGCGCTGATTATGGCATTGGCCCCCATGGCTTTAGCATGATCAATGGCTCGGGTCATGGCTTCATCCCTGGTTTCCTCCATCATACTCACGTACTCCTTAATTTCTCCTCCAAACATGGAGCGTATCCCGGCACCTATCTGCCCTCCAACACCTCTGCTGCGAACTGTAAGGCCGTACACAAAACCTTTAGTTTCTGTAATCTCATATCCTGGTATGTAATTCGAGCTCACAATAACATATTCATCCACTGAGACCATGATCTAAACCTCCTAACACATCACAATTTCGAGTTTAAGAAAATCGGTTCCAGAAATTTCAATTCAAGGAACATTTCAAAAGTTCATTGTATAAATCATAGTGATTCTAAGATATATATTTATGCGCTTTAGAAGCTTAAATCTTTAAAATCCACTTTAAAACCAGGGGCATATGTTTAAATTAACTAATACTTGTTTTGATAATTTTTATAATCATTTAAAGTTAAAAAAACATTTATAATAAACTAAATTTATAATCTTCTTACTAAAATAGTGAATATTTAAAAAATATTTATTATTATTGGTTTTTTTAGTATAGAAAATATTATAAAAATTTTGTATAATCTTTTTGCGAATTCACAACAGATTTAAATCTACATTCATACCTAATAAATAATTGAACGATAATTGAAATTGCATAATTATAAGTTTGTAATAAAAAATGGATAACGTGGATAATATGAAGGTACTTATCGCTGATCAGATAAACCAGAAAGGAATTGAAGAGCTGGAAGAGGTTGCAGAAGTAGTTGCGCGTACAGATATCACTCCAGAAGAACTGGTAAGTGACATCAAAGATTTTGATGCCATTGTAGTAAGAAGCAGGACCCAGGTGACTCGAGAAGTTATTGAAGCCGCTCCTGCACTTAAAATTATTGCCAGGGCCGGAGTGGGTGTGGATAATGTGGATGTGGAAGCAGCCACAGAAAAGGGAGTAATGGTTGTCAACGCACCTGAATCCACCTCCATAACCGTGGCTGAGCACACCATGGGACTGGTGTTATCCATGTCCCGTAAGATAGCCATTGCTGATAAATCAGTTAAAGATGGCAAATGGGAAAAAAGCCGATTCATGGGAATGGAACTCAATGGTAAAACATTGGGTATAGTTGGTATGGGCCGCATAGGTAGCCAAGTGGTCATCCGGGCCAAGGCATTTGGCATGGACGTCATGGTCTATGACCCTTACATCACTCCAGAAGCCGCAGCAGAACTGGGAGTAGAAGTAGTTGATCTGGAAACCCTCCTTAAAAACGCTGATGTAATCACCATCCACGTACCACTAACTCCAGAAACCAAATACCTCATCTCCAATCCACAGTTTAAGATAATGAAAGAGAACGCCATCATTGTTAACTGTGCCCGAGGCGGAATAATTAAAGAGGCAGATTTATATGACGCACTCAAAGCTGATGAAATAGGGGGCGCTGCCCTCGATGTGTACGAAAAAGAGCCACCAAAAGAAAATCCTCTTCTGGAACTGGACAATGTGGTTTTAACCCCCCATATAGCTGCTTCAACTTCCGAAGCTCAGCGTGATGCTGCCATAATTGTAGCCCGGGAGATTAAAAAGGTTTTCCAGGGAGAATCCCCTAAAAATGTTATTAACATGCCAGTGATGGATAAAGAAACTTTTCAATTAATCAAACCATTCTTCCCTCTGGCAGAGAAACTGGGTAAATTCCTGATTCAAACGGCTAAAGGTAACATAACTGAGCTGGATATCACCTACTGTGGAGAACTGGCTGAAATTCAAAAACATGACATAATAACCCGGATGATCTTACAGGAAGTCCTGAACCCCATACTCACCGAACCAGTTAACCTGGTAAACGCCCCCGGAGTTGCTAAAAATAGGGGAATAATCATTACCGAAGGTAAAAGAAGTGATTCCAAGGGTTACAAGAACCTGATAAGCATTAAAATGAGGGCGGATAATAATGAAGTTAGTGTTGATGGTGTTTTTGACAAGGAACCAAAAATAGTCATGATCAACACTTACCAAGTGGATGTTGAAACCGAAGGAACCATGCTAATTGTCCGTTACAAAGACATACCTGGCATTATAGGTTCCATTGGAACAAAACTGGGTGAACATGACATAAACATTGCTAAAATGCAGGTAGGTAGACAAGCCCCTGGGGGAGAAGCAGTAATGGTTCTTAAGGTGGATCAGAAGGTTTCAGGGGATGTGGAAGATGCCATTAAGGCTCTGGATCAGGTTTACGATGCAGTGTCAGTTAACCTGTAATCCAACCTTTTAGAAAAAGGTTGATCAAAACCTTTTTTCTCAACCTTTCACACCTTTTTTTCTTTCCTTATTTTATCGTATGGGGCTTTTTTTTAAAAGGAACATCAAAATTCTGTTAATTCATAATAAATCCAAGAATATTAAAAAAAGGTGTTGATTTTTTGTTAAACTAAATTCTTTTATTAAATGAGAAATATTATGAACTAATTTTGAAATTTAAATTATTTTATAACTGGTTATTTCGCCAAATGAGTTATATCCAATCATACTCTCTTCCATGTAAGGTTCTGCGATTATTAAATGAAAAAACCCATTTTTAGCGAACATTTGTAAATCTGCAGTTGAGGGAGTTGCACTGGGGCCGGGATGACTGTGCACTGAGCCAACGGTACCAGTGGATATGGGTATCATAAAAGTATTTATCACCGCACCTTGATGGGATGTTTCACCAGCTGAAAAAACCAGGCCATCTATGGTTAAGGTTTCATCTTTAATTTTCCCCTCCAACATGGCTACAAATTCAAAAGGATGAGCTTTTCGGGCTATCTGGATTATTTCATCTGTAACTTCCCGGTCAATAAGGATTTCATGAAAATTTTTATCTTTATTTCCAAGGACATGCCCTATAATCTTGTCCATCCAAGTTTCTTTTTCAGTCATAATGGATCATTTTTTCAAACTTTTTCAAAGCTTTAGTTTAATAAAGTTTTAATTGAATACATTGGTAAGTTTGATTGAATACGTAAGTAGGAATACATTTCTTCTTATCAGATATTATAATCTGAGTTTAATACCTTATAAAGGAGTTTAATCTATTATAAAAAGATAAAAGAATTTATTTGTTTTGATCAATTGTTTTTGAATAGTTCAATTCATTTTAACAGTGAATTCACCCGGAAGAACTCCTCATCAAAGAGTGAAAGTTCCCAATCAATGAATATCTTCTTCCGATTGGATGTGACTTTTTTCTGGGTCAGTGGGTTTAAACCCTCAATTTTGACCATTTTTTTGTAGATCCCCACCCCTCTTCTCTGCCAGGCTGGCATCTCAGCCAGTTTAATGCCCTTCTTAAAAAGCAGATCATGCAACTGACTGCTCTTCTTTTTATGGAGGATTTCCATTGCCTCTTCCTTAGAATGATCCTCCCGTAAAGTCCAGTAAGAATATCCGTTCAGACAGTTTCTCCAGGATTCCAGCTGCCTCCACTGGAAGTACTCCATTACTCCCTCACGAGACAGGGGGATCACCCTTGAATCAAAGGAGATGGGATTTGTTCTGGTAATTTTTCCCTTGAATTTCTCCTGTTCCATGATCTTCCGGGTAAACGCTCCGCTTAAAAAACTGGCCATAACTGAATCTATTTTCTCAACTCTCCCTGCAAATGGTATCTCTCCCAAAAGCAGGCTGATTTCATCGGAAAAGGTATATATAAATAGGGGACTGAACTCCTGGAAAAGCAGACAAGCTGCTTCAGCAATGATCCTAACAAATTCCGGGTCGTATGGTTTTTCAAACTCCAGTTTACGGGATAACTGTGAGAAATTCCTGCCATCAAGTCTGACCACAGTATTTGAAGTACAGGGAACCTTTAAACTCGAAAATATTTCACATTCTTTCATATAATCAACGGAGATTGTATTTTGTTAAAAAATTTATAATCATTGGATTTCTATATGAACTTTTATATCATATATTAATCGTATCTTATTAAGTATTAATAAGATACGTATGTGTGCAATATGATAAGTATTTTTTTTGCAATGATTTATTTTTTTGTTATTGATTAATAAAAATAGATTTTATAAAAATTTATAAAAATAGGATTTAAGTTCCTACCAACAGGTTTTCATTGAGGCTGTTAAGTAGTTTTATAGCAGAATACGCAGCTAGAACACTGGTTTTCGGATTCATGGAACATCTGAGGTTGCTGGTCATGGTACGGAATTCTCCAAAGTCTCCCACTACCTCTAACTCGTGCATGTTCCGGTCCACTTGGGGATCGGCGATGATCTTAACGTCGATTTCATGACCTGCAGCTAAACTCACCGTGGCAGCCACATTGATATTCAAGGGGAACTTCTGAACTGCTTCACTGGCTTTACCTTCATACAGTATGGTCTCTTTTTCAGTGGTGATACCCAGTGAACGCGGTGGTTTACGGGTTACAAGGGTAATATGCTCGATTTTACCCAAAGAAGCGGCTTTAATCCCATCCAATCCCACAATAGCGCCTGAAGGGGCGTATATTCTGCAATTATTTTCTTTGGCTAATTTTTGCAAGTTTCCCCTAATTTCGGAGTCAATAAGTCCTCCCACACTCATAATAATAACATCCTTACCTGCTTTAAGGATGGGAGGTACCATTTCTTCCACTGCCCGGGGGGAAGCAGCTTCAATCACCAGGTCGACATGGTTAAGCATGTCTTCCATGTCCAGAACCACCCGACCATCCACCTGGGAGGCCAGGTTCTCGGCTCTTTCCATATCTCGGTCATAAAAAAAATTGATTTCAACGCCAAGCTTCCCTTCCCTGGCAAAATTAGTTATAATGTTCGCTATGGCGCCACATCCCAGAATGCCGACCCTCATCTAAATCTAAGTCTCCGTACTGGTAGGTACTGCTGTTTCCTTAATTTCTGGACTAATAAGTAGAATGTCTCCCACTGCCTGAACCCGGTCGTATGGTATTTCCACAGTTCCTTCTTCTCTAAGAGGTCGTATTTCGTCTCCTTCAGGAACTATTCGTATGCTTTTGGTTATAACATCTTTAATACCCACACTTTTTTTGTCAGGGTTTGTGGCTACGGCTTTTAGGGTTGAAACCCTACCTTTTTTGATGTTTAAGATCACGTCCTGGATGCGTCCCACGTACTTTCCGCGGGTGGTGTACACATCTAAGTTGTACAGATTCGTTAATTCCACCATCTTTCCACCTCTTATTTTTTGGCGCATACCCTGGTCTATCAAACTCATCTTAATACATTTCAGGGGGCACCGTTAACTAAATTAAATTAAACCCTTCCCTGTACTTAAATATTTCGAAAGAAGAGGTTCTTGAGAGAGAAATTTTAGGGTAACACCTTAAATCCAGTTGGTCTTCATAAAATTATAAATAGTAATCCTAGATAAAAAGCATAGAATTAACCAGAACTATACCTATAAAAAAACTAATTTATCCTTAGTGGAAAATTTAGGATATGAATTTAGGATATGAAATAGGGGTTATGTAAATTTTAACAAAAAATTATTGATATTAATATATTTGGGTGCTCTAATGTGGGATACTAGTAACGATTACAGGCTTTTGGTGGCAGAAAAATCAGTTGAACTTTTCCTGAGGACGGTTGAAGGGGCTAACTTCAAGGGTAAATGGAATAAGAAACAGGCCTTGCAGGCTGCCCGGAAAATGACTTCAGAAATACAGACCCTTTATTACTCTTACTTGGAACCGGCTGAAATGATTAAAACGCCTCAAATAAGTTTATTGGAAGAACAGGCAATGGAAATAGTGGAAGCGCTTGGGGGAGAGACATGGCACAGGCAGTTTCTGGAACTGGCTAATCGTGAGGAGAAACAGAAACTGGAGGAGTCCCTGGCTAAGATCAAATTTTTCCTCAACACCATTTCTGGTCTCAAGGGTCGTATCAGCCTGGGAGAAGTCAAAGACCCGGTTATGGGAATAGATATTAAAAAAGGGGAAATTTTAAGTGTTTCCAAACATCCTCAGGCAGATCAACTACTGGTGTGCAATGTTAACTTACAGGAACGGGCCATTACTGTGGTAACAAATGATCTGGAAGTTAGAGAGGCTAATCCGGTGGCAGTTGCATTACTCCCTCCGGAAGTTTTCATGGGCATAACCAGTGAAGGAATGTTTTTAGGCTTTGGAGGTAATGTTTTAAAGGATGTAAAAGGAGATTTGGGAAAAATACCCCAAGGAATTCCACTTGAAGCATTGAATGAATCCAGAAATCTGGTGGAAAACTTTTTACAGTGATTAATTTATTTTCTGTTTTAATTTTCCTATTTTTTTTTATTTACTCTAAATAAAACAGAGAATATTCGAAGATTGACCCACATATGGGGATTAACCAATAACAACCATCTTACTACGGGTCATATCTTCCACAGCATATTTAACTCCTTCCTTACCCATACCACTCATTTTAAACCCTCCAAAGGGCATGTTATCTGTCCGGAAGGTTGATTGTTTATTTATAAGAACGGAACCTGCTTCGATTTCCTTCACCGCCCTTTTGGCGTTTTCTATACTGCTGGTGAAGATACCGGCCTGTAACCCATAAGGGGTGCCGTTAGCCACTTCAATAGCTTCATCCAAATTTTTAACCCTTATAATGGGTGAAACAGGTCCAAAAGTTTCTTTTTGAACAAGTTCCATCCCCATATCCACGTGATCAATTACTGTGGCATCATAAAAAGCATTCTTTCTGTTACCTCCGCAGAGAAGTTGAGCACCATTTTCAATGGCATCATTAACCCTATGTTCCACATGAATGGCTGCACCCTCATCAATCAGGGGTCCCATCTCGGTTTCAGGATCCAGGGGGTCTCCCATTTTTAACTTTTTAGTATGAGCCACCAGCTGATCTATGAACTGGTCTGCCACCTTTTCATGAACGATAATCCGTTTAACTGCAATGCAAACCTGTCCCGCGTTGAGGTAGGAACCAGCCACTGCTCCCATGACTGCCATGTCCAAGTCGGCATCATCCAGAACCAGGAGTGGGTCGTTTCCCCCCAGTTCCAGGGTTAACTTCTTCATACCTGCTTTTTGGGCAATGGAAAGACCAGTAGGAACACTACCTGTGAAAGATATCTTATTAACCAGGTTACTGGTTACTATTTCATCCCCCAAAAGATTTCCAGAGCCAGTGATAGCATTTACCGATCCATCGGGCAGATGCCTCCCAATGATCTGTGCCATTTTCAGTGCAGCAAGGGGGGCTTTGGTGGAAGGTTTAAAAACCACCGTGTTTTTAGCAGCCAGAGCAGGGGCTAATTTATGGATGGCCAGGTTCACTGGATAGTTGAATGGGGTGATGGCTGCAACCACTCCTAAAGGGATCTTAATGGTAAATCCAAATGCACTCCTCCCAGCAATGGCAGCATCCATGGGAACTGTTTCGCCATGTATCCTTTTTGATTCCTCAGCAGCCATAAGTAGAGTTTGCAGGGACCGATCCATTTCTACCCTTGAATCACGTATGGGTTTCCCGGTTTCAAGAGTGATAAGTTCAGACATTTCCCGGTGTTTTTCCTTCAACTCCTGGTGGATATCATAGAGTATGCGGGACAGTTTACGGGAAGACATTTCATTCATGGACTTTTTTGCTTTATTAGCAGCGTGAATAGCATCACGCGCATCTTTACTATCCCCCAGAGGAACATGATCCACAGTCTGGTTATTGAATGGATTTATAACGGCGATTTTTTCTTCTTTATCGATTGAATTCCCGTTTATAAGCATTTTCATGGTATTACCCCTTAAAAGAAAAATATTAGTTATAAAATGGATAATATCGTTTTTATACGTATCAATGCCAGTAAAACATCCCTTAAATTTAATCTATCCCTATTTCTTTGAGAAAAAAATTTATTATGTCTGGTTTAGAGTTTGGTTTATATCCTGAAGATTGTTTTCCACACTCTGAATTTCACTACCATTGGTAAGGTTGCCTCCCAGACCGCGAACATAATTCTGGTAGGAGATGACTGCCACTAGGACGATTACTATGATGCCTCCGAATATCATTAAGTATTCGGCGGCTGTCTGGGCTGCTTCGTCCTCCATTATTCCCATATCTATCATTTTCATAGTAAACACTCCGGTATTAATTTATGTTGGTACTCCCATCACAGCAGGTCCAACCAGTATAATTGCATAAAATATTCCATAAGACACTGGAGCCAGGGCCAATGAGAATTTAACTCCTTTCTTGGCGCTTCCATAAAGCACGATTCCGATCAGTAACCCAACAATTATGGAGTGAATGATAATGTATCCGGTGGCGCTTATATAAGCAGCATCCGCGAGGGGGTTGGGTTTTCCCAGGGATCCAATGAAAGAATTGTAAGTCATGGCCATTCCCAGTGCAAAGGGAGCGGCGATTACGCCTGCAATTAACAAGAACATCACTGACATCATGACGTTGGCTTTTCTTTCCCGTTGTAGTGCTAGAACAGCCCTTAAATCTTCTGCAACTGTTTCAATAACATCTGCAAGGCTGCCTCCAACTCTTCTACCTTCAATAATCATTCGGAATGTTCTATCGAGTGTTTTAGATTTCAAACGTTCGCCCATTCCCAGAAGAGAGTCTTCAAAGGTACTTCCTATTTTTATTTCAATTACTGCCCTTTTTAGTTCGTCGGTTAGAGGGCCCTCTCCATGTTTGGATATGTCTTCCAGGGCGGTTTCAACACCTACTCCTGATCTTAAAAGTGATGCGATTTGCCTTAAAAAGTCGGGAGTACCCTGTTCAATGGAATCTACTCTCCTTTCCATCATAAAAAAAATCCAGGTAAATATAAGGGCGCCAGGAGCAATTAAACCAAGAATAAAACCTATTAATGGATCTACACCCATTATGAGAAATGCTACAAGGGCGATCATACCCAGTAAGATTCCTGCACCGACAATTAGGGTTAAAAGATCAGAGGCCTTAACATACATACCGGAACGAATCAGCATTTCCTGCAGACGAACCAGGTATTTGTCAGGGAAAACATTATCAATACTATTAGATATGGGGGAAAGCGCAGAAGGTATGATGGCCATTTTCTCACCTTTATTTATTATATTGGTATATTTGTATGGCTTTATTAGTTATATTATTATCTTGTATTATAATATATATTCTAATCTGTCTTATAAATATGCGAATAGTCTTATCAGATATACGAATTTAGCCATCACCATATTTCATGCCAGTTCTATTGAAATACTAGAATACAAATCTTCGGTGTTTTTTTAAGCGATAATTTTTCGGGGGTGGCTGGTTAAGACTTTGGCCCGGTTTTTAATGAGTACCATGTCTTCAATTCTAACTCCAAATTTCCCTTCAAGGTATATTCCAGGTTCAACAGTTACCACCATTCCCTTTCTGAGTTTTTCATCACTCCTGACGGATAATGATGGCTTTTCATGAACTTCCAAACCCACTCCATGTCCCGTGGAATGGATGAAATTGTCTCCGTATCCATATTCTTCAATAACATTTCTGGCCACTTTATCAATGTAAGACGCTTTCACACCAGGCTTAATGGTTTCTATGGCTTTTTTCTGGGCTTCCAGGACTATAGAAAAAATTTCTTCCTGTTCTTCACTATGGATTATAGTCCGGGTTATGTCAGATGCGTAATTCTGATATAACGCACCCCAGTCTATCATTACTGGACTTCCCACCTTTCTAGATGTGGTGGTAGCATGTGGAAGGCTTGATCTTGATCCGGAAGCCACAATAGTTTCAAAGGAAGGGCTTGGAGAACCTGCACTGCGCATGTTATACTCCAGCTGCGCTGCCAGGTTATCTTCAGTCACTGAAAAATCCAAATTTTCAAATGAATTCTCAGCAATCCTGATGGCCCCTTTAATTTTTTTAGCTTCATCCGCAGATTTAATTGCTCTGAACTGTTCAATCAGGTCGGTGAGTTCTACCTGAAAATCCCCACAAAATTTTTGGTAGATTCCTACAGTCATGGAATGCTCTACACCCATCTTTCCAGGGTTACTTTCTTTCAAGGATTTTTTAAGTTTATCAAGGGATTTGAATTCCTCCACAGGGAGGTGTGATTTTTGATGAGCTTCTTCCAGGTCTAATTTTGAGGATAAAAGCAATGGTTCTTCTTTTAATATTAAAACTGAGATACTTGAAGGTTTAAAACCGGTAACGTAAGCTATATTTTCGGGTTTAAGGATAATTAACGAGTTGAAATTTTCCTGATTCATTTTTTGTATTATTTCATCTATTTTCATAGGCTAACCTTGTAAATGATCTCATAATTATTAAAAAAATATTATATTAATGATATTATGAAATTTAATAGATATTTTATTCTTATTTAATGTTATCTTTAATTCTTAGGGCGAGTTTTTCCATGACTTTCCCTGGAATTTCTCTTTTTTCAGGAAGGGGAATATATCCAAAATCGGGGTCATGGAAACTGATCCCCTCAAAATCCACCGGGTTCTGATAACGGGGTATGAAATGCCAGTGAACCTCAGGATTGGGATTTTCATTCCTGAAAACTGAATTTTTAAAACAGCTCCAGTTATAGAGGGTGGGCTGGAATGTTTTTTCCAGGGATTTTTCCAGTTTCTGCACCACCAATGCAAAATCAATCCATTCCTCATTTTTTACCTGGGAAAGATCTCTGCAATGCCTTTTAAGAGCCACCACACAGGTTCCAAGATAACGTTGGCTTGGTGCCAGATATACGTTCCAGTGGACTGTTTCCCATATAAGTTTCCCGTATCCTCCGGCTATTTGACAGTATTCGCAAGTTGAATTCGTGTAAATCACCATTATTGGATCGTGTGTTGATATTTACTTAAACAAATCAACATCAGGTAATATTTTGAGAAAATACTAAATTTAACATGTAACTCTAAATTTAATATTATTGTTTTCTAATTCGTTTGTTTCTAATTTAGTATTATTGGTTGAGATTATTTAAATAATTCTCCAAATATTTTAGTCAATTCACTAAAATTAGTCAATTCACTAAACAATCTGAGGGAGGATGCTTTAAAAGAGAGAAAATATCATTATTTTTAGGGATGAGTTGATTAAGCTTATTATGGATTGATTTAGTTGTTTATAATAATAAAATCTAGTAAACATTATTCATCAATAGGAATCATTTGATTTTTAATTAATACTCTTAATCTCTAATACTCTTATTTCAATAAACTTCAGTATATTGCTGTTTAATGAACAGTTTATGCTATGGGGGAAATCATTTATAAATGAAGAGAGGTTCTTTAATATATTATGGTTAACTTCACATCCCATGAGATTAGGGACATAATAATCTCCATGCTGGTTATTGCCGGGGTTTTTGCTTATGTATTCCGGAATATTAACCAGGGAGACTTCATTACACTCATCCCCGTCACACTGGTGGCAGTGGGATTCGGATTCGTATTTCACGAGCTAGCCCATAAATTTATGGCAGTAAGATATGGTTTTTATGCAGAATACAGGCTCTGGGTTCAAGGACTTGTCCTGGCCATAGTAACAGCAGCCCTGGGATTTGTATTTGCAGCTCCGGGTGCGGTATACATTCACGGACAGTACATCTCCAAGGAAGAAAACGGAAAAATATCCATAGCAGGCCCATTAACTAATATAGCCCTGGCAGCAATATTCTTCGTTTTAATTCAATTTGTATCATTTTCACCCATATTAACACTAATCTGTGGTCTGGGTTTCACCATTAACAGCTTTTTAGCATTTTTCAACCTGCTCCCGGTCTTCATGTTAGATGGGGCAAAAGTTTTAAAATGGAATCCCGTTATATGGGTCGTTACCACGGGAATAGCATTCATAATGATGGCTTATCCCTATATTATTTCTTATATGCGATTAACGATATAGAAATTACGATATAATTACTAGCTGAATCTTAAATAAGGATTAACATGTTTAAAGAAGTTCCAGTAAAATACTTCGGAGGCACCCACCGTTGCCGTGACCCTCAAGAAACCATAGAAAAGGTAGAGGGAAAGCTTTCTGTTGCCGGAGTTACCAGAATAGCTGAAATAACCCACCTGGATCGTATTGGGATACCTGTCTATTCTGCCATCCGTCCGGGTGCTGCAGAGGGTGCAGTGAGTATTTACGCTGGAAAGGGGGCTACCAAGCCACAGGCCAAGGCTTCGGCAATGATGGAAGCTTTTGAAAGGTATTCTGCTGAACAGCAGGAATCTGATAATGAAAAAGTTATCTGTGGTTCTTTTAAGGAAATGGAAGGATGTATAGATCCATCATCATTGATTTTACCTGCCAATGCCTTAGATGCAGATAAAACTGATATTGATTGGGTAATAGCGGTTGATGCGGGTAATGACCAGGAGTGTCTGGTACCCGCCAATGCAGTTTACCATCCCTACCAGCCAACCAATGGAAGTTTTCTTTTCAAATCCAGTACCAATGGCCTGGCATCAGGTAATGTTATAGAAGAGGCAGTTTTCCATGGAATAACTGAAGTTGTGGAAAGAGATGCATGGAGCATCTTCGAAGCCCTGCGCCAGCCAAAGATGGAAGTGGACTGTGAAAACACAGACAACCCCCTGATAAATGATATCATATCCAAATTCAAAAAAGCAGGTGTAGAAGTGAAACTGGTTGATTTGACTGCAGATGTGGAAATAACCACCATGGCTGCGGTATCTGATGACACCGTGCTCAGGGACCCTGCACTTTTAACGTTGGGTGTGGGAACTCATCTCGACCCGGAAGTTGCAGCTCTCCGGGCCTTAACCGAGGTGGCTCAAAGCAGAGCTACCCAGATCCATGGAACACGCGAAGACACCACCCGGGCAGTTTTCATGCGCAAGGCAGGATATGAGCGTATGAAACGGATTAACAAACACTGGTTCGGAGAATCCAAGGGCACCATAAATATTTCCGATATTAAAAACATGGCTAAAAAGTCCTTTAAAGATGATATTGAAACTTCCCTGAATCTTCTGAATAACTGTGGGTTTGATGATGTTTTATACACTGATCTCACCCGACCTGAAATCAAGATTCCAGTAGTGAGGGTTGTTATTCCCGGAATGGAAGTTTATTCAGTTGATCCAGAAAGAGTTGGGAAAAGACTTAGACAGCAATGATTTATTTTATTATAGGCGGGAACTTGGGGGCCTTTGAGGAGAAATTGGATTATATGATATGAATTCAATTTTTTTCTATGGATAATAATTGGAATTTTATGGATAGTTTTTAATTTTTATGGATAGGTTTTATTGAATAATTTTATTGAATAAATTATTTATTTCATCAAAATCTAAAGATATACTATACAAAAAATTCTGATAAACATTTATTAAGGGGGGATTGGGCTGGATAAATATCCTTTTTTGATATTAGGTATCTTTATGGTGTTAGCTTTTGTATCGGGATGCACCAGTAATGTTTATAAAACATACGATAATAATGGAATCAGTTTTAACTATCCTTATGGCTGGAGTGAACTTTCACCCGATCAGTTGAGTTTAACTGTTGAGGGTAACTCTGAAGTTCTGGCTGCAGTAGCAGACCCCAACAACGTCCAGAACGATAATTACCAGATACTTGCTTTCTTCCAGCATATCTCAACCACCAGCACATTGGCCGATGCGATTTCAGCCATCAAAGCTGAAATTCAGGCGGCAGGGGGGCAGATAATATCAGAAAAAGACAGAACCATAAACGGAGTTCCTGCTAATGATCTGGTCTATACCATAAGCACCCAATCCGGTGTAGCTAAGAAGGAGCGTTTTATCGCTCTGCAGGATAACAACAACCTTTATTACATTGTTTGTAGTGCACCAACAGCAGATTTCGACGGGCAACAATCTAACTTTGATCTAATAATAGATAGTTTTGAAATTCAATAATGATTTAAAAATAATATCCTAATGATTTCTAAAAAATAATATTCCTATGATTTTAAAAAAATAATAATGCCAGATTGATTTACATTCGAAATTGATTTACATTATAACCCATTAATTTATATTATATCTGATATAAGGAATTGATTCGATAATTCTTTTTTGTTTGGTGGAAGAAAATGAAACAAGTCATTGTAATGAGAGCAGATCTGAAAATGAGTAAGGGTAAATTAGCTGCCCAGGCGTGCCATGCCAGTTTAGGAGCATATAAAAAGGCTGATGAGCGGGTTATAAGAGAATGGGAATTGGAAGGTGGGAAGAAAGTAGTTGTTCAGGTTAAAAGCCAGGAAGAACTATTTGAAGTTTATGAACTGGTGAAGGCAGCAGGAATCCCTAGTTTTCTTGTTAGGGATGCAGGACACACTGAAATTCCTCCCTCCACCGTAACTGGTCTGGGAATAGGGCCGGAGAAGGATGAAAAGGTAGATAAAATAACTCAGGATCTCAAATTACTCAAATAAATTACTCAAATAAATTGCACGAATATTTAATGAATGTATAATAAATACCGTAATTATATTATGATGTCGTATTATCATGCAGATATAATATATATTATACTCATGTATTCTGTATAAATTACATTATTTATGTTTTAACCTGTTTAACCTTGTTTGGAGGGAATATAATATGGAATGGGTGGTTAAGATAGGTGGAAGTCTCTTCCCGGAATATTCAATCAATTTGGCCCAGGAACTGGTGGGTGAAGATGTTCTAATAATATGTGGTGGTGGCCACCTGGCCAACCAGATCAGGGAGTACCACCATGAATTGAATTTTTCCCCAACTACTCATCATAAAACTGCCATCATGTGCATGGATATATTGGGTATGCTCCTGGCAGATAAAGTTAAAGGGGCAGAGGCAGTTAGATCCCTGGAAGAGGTTAAAAAAGTCCGGGATGAAGGGAAATTACCTGTGCTAATCCCATCCATGCTCCTTGAATATCTGGATCCACTGGAACACTCCTGGAGGG
The DNA here is from genome assembly GCF_016217785.1 of Methanobacterium sp. Lineage (NCBI taxonomy): Archaea > Methanobacteriati > Methanobacteriota > Methanobacteria > Methanobacteriales > Methanobacteriaceae > Methanobacterium > Methanobacterium sp. The sequence continues at coordinate 71,812 of NZ_JACRGA010000008.1, read as the reverse complement.
TAACCTCTGATTCCATCTCATTATATATATCATATCTACTTGAGGCGAAACTATTAATAACCACAGATGTAGATGGTATATACACACATAGACCATCACTGGATGGCGCCCAATTCATCAAGGAAATTAGTGCAAAAAAACTTCTAAATTTTGGTGAAACATCACTAGATGAGAGCTTTGCTGAGCTTTTACTTAAATATAAAACCAGCGCTTATGTTGTTAATGGCAAACACCCCGAGAGGGTTATGGCCATATTAGAAGGGCGAAGCTCTATAAACACGTTTATCGGAGGAGATTGAATGGAAAAAATAGAATGTACATCATGCAAACAAGAAATATCACCTGTAGAAACTTATGTGAAATTTGAATGTCCTGAATGTGAAGAAATACTGTACCGCTGCCAGAAATGCCGAACATTCGGCCACCTATACCAGTGCAAGTGCGGATTTAAAGGCCCATAAATTATAATGTACTATTAAAGGACTTGGACTATTAAAGGACTAATATCTTTAATATCCTTATATGCGTCCTTTGAATATAAGCTTCATTAATCTAAAAAAAATCTAATTTTTACTGAACATTACAGATTAGTGACTTGTGTAAATTTAAGAATTATACACAATGTTTTTATGGAATAAATTCATGAGATTCAATATCCATGGAATTTCAAGTAATTGGAGGAATTAAAGATGGGAGAAGTAGTTGCAACCATAAAATTAATGCCAGAAAGTCCGGAAGTGGATCTTGCTCAGATCAAGGAAAAAGTTTCTCAATCAATACCTGATGGAACTGAGCTACACAAAATTGAGGAAGAACCAATAGCTTTTGGCCTGGTGGCCCTCAATGTAATAGTGGTAGTTGATGATGGTGAAGGTGGGACTGAGAAGGCAGAGGAAGTTTTCGCCCAGATCGACGATGTGGCCAGTGTAGAAGTAGTGGACATACGCCGGTTAATGTAAACTTACTTTAGAAGTAATATTAGGAACTATTTTCCTATTAGGAACCATTTTCCATTGGGAAAACCGTCTTCCTAAATTATTTTTTTCTCATTTTTTTTAGTAATTTTTTTTATTTTAGTAATATTATTCATTTTTGATTTTTTAAGATCCCTTTGATGATTTTAGATAAATTTTTAGATAAATATAATTAATACTATTTTTATAATTAATATTATTAACAAGATGGTGGGTGTGCAAGATTGTTTGACCTTATATCAGCATGCATAATTGGAGTCTTCTGTGGTGTCATCACCGGTTTAATTCCAGGAATCCATGTAAACACTGCAGGTGCATTTGTTTTCTCGGCATCACCCTTTCTCCTGTACTCCTATTCCCCTGAAGTCCTGGCTGTTTTTTTATTATCCATGTCCATTTCCCATGCACTGCTGGAGTTCATTCCTTCCATGTTTCTGGGGGTGCCTGAAGAGGGAACAGTCCTCTCAGTAATGCCTGGACATCATCTCCTCCTTCAGGGAAGGGGAAAAGAAGCCATACGCCTGGTTTCATTGGGTGGTTTTGGAGCTATGATCATAACCATCCTACTATTACCCCTCTTCATGGTGGGGTTACCCTTTTTATACGGATTGTTAAAGCCGTATATCTGGATTATTTTATCAGTGGCAGTGGTTTACATGTTGATACGTCTCAGCCGGGATTTGAATTCATTGATATGGTCTTCAATACTATTTCTTTTCTCAGGAATCATGGGATGGACCGCCCTGAATTCACCATTATCCGCAAGTGTTTCACTTTTATGCCTATTTTCGGGCCTTTTTGGGGTGAGCACCCTTCTTCACAGTCTTTCCCAGAAATCCATCTTACCTGCTCAAAACAAGTACCACCATTTTGAAGTTGATATGGATATTATTAGGGGGATATTCGCAGGGGGAATTGCCGGCAGTATTCTGGGATTTCTACCAGGGATGGGACCTGCCCAGGGAAGCCTTCTGGCCCAGGAATTGAGTGGTGGTTCAGATAATAATGGGAGTGAAAGGGAGGGATTTCTGGTGGCCATGAGTGGGGTTAATGCATCAGATGCACTTTTTTCCCTGATAGCCATTTACTTAATTGGCAACCCTCGCAGTGGAATTGCAGTTTATGTCAATCAGATATTACAGGGACTGGACTTCAACCATCTTTTAATCATGATCTTCGCGGCTGTAACTGCAGTTTCCATCTCACTGGTGCTCTGTATAAAACTAGGGGATTGGTTCAGTCATTCCATGCAAAAAATAAATTATAAAAAACTATCTTGGACGGTTATAATCTTTATGAGTTTCCTGGTGGTTCTATTTGGAGTGATGGAACATGCAAATCTCTTTTTTGTTATGGTAACCTACATAACCTCCATCGCTCTAGGATTACTCCCCCATTACTTGGATATTAACAAATCCAATCTTATGGGGGTGTTAATTGTTCCTGCAATCGTGGTGTACATGGGAATGGGTTAAATAGATACCTCAAATAACCACAACTTCCTCACAGAGGGCCATTACCGCCTCGGTAAAGCTGGCTGTATCTACCCCTGGGAAGGTATCCACCACACAGATATTGAATTTTTCTCCTAAAACCGATCCAAGTTCTTTTATATCCAGGCAGTACACATCCCATGATTTGCCATGGGCGACCAGTCCCTGTTTATTAGGGAATAATTCTACTGGAAACCCATTAACTTCTAGATTAAGGGCGGTGGTGTAGGCAGCCGGATACCAAATATCATTGAAAACCACTCTGCTGGCCCCGTATTTAAGGGCAGCTATCCCCAGTGTTCCTGGACCACAAGTACAGTCTAATATTTTGGGATCATCATATTTACTCATAACCCTGGTTAAGGTTGAAATTTTAGGAGATACAGGTTTAGGGAATTCAATATGTATCTCACCCTGATGTTTGTAGATACAAAGAGGGCCGGCAGGGGTTTGCACCAGATCACAGCGCATATCACAGCCAGCCAGGAGCTCATATTTGTTAAATGATAATGCACTGTCTTTAATTCCAACGGTGTCTGTAATATCTCCTTTAAGCACACCTTTAACTTCAGGAACTTCTCCAAATATTCTTTTTGAACATTTTTCATTAAGGTCCGGAGATAATATCACTAAGGTGTCTTTGGAGAGGTAAGGTGCATTTTTAAGTGGGTATGCAGGTGTTATCAGGGGAATACATGCATCCCTTAATGTGGATTTTTCATCCTTCACTCCCTCTTCCTGCATTATCCTCAGGATATGGGCCACCACCACATCCAGGTGTCGGCGGCCACAGGAGCATCTTCCCCAGTTTGCATTCACCTTTTGAATGGGATCAATTTGTTCACTGAATGGTTTGAATTTCTTAAAATTCCATTCTGGACAGTTATCACAGGGAGAATAAATATATCCAATTTCCTCTAAGACCGCAGGCGGTTTTTTTATACATTCTTGGTTGCATCTGCACTTTATGTCCATATACTTAAATATTTGATACTTTATATAAATAATATTAAGCTAATCTAATAATAATGGAATAATTTAATGATGTAGAGTCATATGGTCCATTGGAATAACGGCCTATTGGAATAATCTACTCGTGAATTGTGAGAAAATGAAGGACAAGCGCAAGGAAATACTGAAGGATCTTCTGGGAGAGTTTGGTTCTGAAGAAGACCGGGATGAGGATTCAGTTGAAGAAGAGGAGTATCCTTTACCTCGTGAAAAGAAGGCACCTCAGGTTAGGGAAGAAGTTCCGGAAGAAGAAGAGGAGAAGTTTACCCTAGATAAAATAATGAAAAAACCGCCTAAACGTGCGAAAAAGGTTAGGAAAGCTTCTGACGGATTAAAGGCGGAGATAATAGAGGAAGGACTGATCCCCAAATACAATGTGAGTGTCCCTCATTTTTCAGATAAAGAAGAACTGATTTTCAACGAAGTCCGGGAGAAACTGGTGGAAGTAGCTGTCTCCCAGGGCGAAGAATTTAACATTGATGAAGATTCATTCATAGGTGAGGTTAAACAATTCCTCAGGACCCGGGGAGTTCGAGATGTGGAAAGACTGGCCACCCAGATCTCCCAGGTGATGTTGGGGTACGGAAAACTGGATCCCATGATCAAGGATGATGATCTTGAGGAGATCATGGTTATCGGTACCGGTAGCAAGGTATTCGTTTACCATCGTAAGATTGGGATGATGGTCACCAATGTGGTTTTTGATTCTGATGATGACATTCGGGCTATAATCGATGTTATAGCTCGTCAGGTGAACCGTCGTATTGACCAGCAGACTCCCATACTGGATGCCCGTCTTAAGGATGGTTCCAGGGTCAACGCTACTCTTCCACCTGTTTCTGCGGATGGTCCCACCCTTACCATCAGGAAGTTCAGAAAAGACCCCCTGACTGTGGTGGATTTAATTAACTTCAAAACCATGTCCTCCCACCTGGCAGGGTTCCTGTGGTTGTGTACCGATGGTATGGGTGTAAAACCCTGTAATGCCATCATTGCCGGAGGTACTGGTTCTGGTAAAACCACCACCCTGAATACCATTGCTGCATTTGTACCCCCAAGGGAACGTATTATAACCATTGAAGATACTCTGGAATTGCAGTTGCCTCACTCTCACGTGCTGCGTATGGAAACTCGCCCCCCTAACATTGAAGGTAAGGGTGAACTCACCATGGATACCCTGGTTAAGAACTCCCTTCGTCAGAGGCCGGACCGGGTAATTGTTGGTGAGGTTCGTGGGTCGGAGGCCATAACCCTCTTCACAGCATTAAACACAGGGCACTCTGGAATGGGAACCCTTCACTCCAATACTGCCCGAGAAACCATCACCCGTTTGATAAATCCCCCCATGAACGTGCCTAATATCATGATCCCTGCCCTGGACTTCATCATCATGCAGAACCGGATGTACCGTGCTGAAGGAGGATCCCTTCGGCGTATTACTGAAGTTGCTGAAGTAGTGGGAATGGAAGAGGGTAATGTACAGCTCAACCGTGTGTTTGAATGGAATAACGTCACCGATAAAGTGGAGTATGTGGGAATTGCCAGTCAGACCCTGCGGGAAATGGCAGAAATGAGGGGTGTGGGCATAACTGAACTTGAAGAGGAAATCGAAAAAAGAAGACTGGTACTTGAATATCTGGCTGATAACAACATCCGTTCCATTGAAGAAGTTGGTCGATGTGTGAACAGTTACTACAAAGATCCAGACGAAATGCTGGACAGAATACTTTAAATTAGGGGTTCACATTTAATTAGTGATATAATTTAATAGAAATTTATACAATATTTAATAGAATTAATGGGCTGATTATAATAAAGGGAATTGACAGTAAAACTTGAGTATGGATTAATAAACTTGATTATGGATTAAAAGAGGGTTTTGGTGAGATAAATGGTCTTTGGCGGCATTAAAAAGGTCTTCAACCGTATTGGTAACCTCACGGTAAACTCCAGCCAGAAAGTTGGTGGGGGAGTTCAGAAGGTGGGTGAGGGGGTGCAAAAGCCTGTTAAAAGGATTAGGGAAGTTGAAAGGCCTAAAATCTCCAGGTCCACTACTAAAAAAGAATCTAAAACTAATTTAAGTACGTTTGATTCTAAATCTATTTCTAAGACTAAATCTGCTTCTAAGACTAAATCTCCTCGTAAAGTTATTAAGAAAATGGGGATGGAAAAGGATGAGATTGAGATTTTCCGTGACCTCATTGACCAGAAATACGAGCGAAAGGAAAAAGTTGAAGATGAAGATAAAGCCAAAAAAGCAGCGGTACGCAAAGCTTCCCTGGAAGAACTCCTGAAAGAAGAGGAAAAACCAGGACTGGACCCCAAACTCATTTTAATTATTGGTGTTCTTTCTTTTGCAGTGGTCTTCACAGTTATTGTGGTACTCGGATTTGGTATTGAGATCGGACTGGTATTTGGTATCATCATCCTGCTGATGACCATGTTCATTGTGTACATGCCCAAAATCAAAATGGGAGGACGGTCTACAGCAGCTTCACGAGAACTACCATTTGCTCTCAGACAAATGGCCACAGAATTAAGGGCAGGTATTGGATTGCACGATAGTATGCGTTCTGTTGCCATGTCGGGTTACGGTCCATTATCTGAAGAATTTGCCAGAGCCCTGGAAGAAATAAAATATGGGGAAACCACTGAAAAGGCTCTGGTAGATATGAGTGAAAGAATTAACTCCGAAGGATTAACACGGGCAATATACCAGATCACCCGAACCCTGACCAGTGGAGGGGATCTGGCCAAAACACTGAGTGTAATCGCCGATGACACTGCATATGAAATGAGAATGAAACTCAAAGATTATGCTCAGAAACTCAACTCCTTCACCATGATCTACATGTTTGTAGCCATACTGGGTCCAGTTATCTTCATGATCATGATCATTGCCGCATCAACGGTTATGGGGTCAGTTGTACCACCTATACTCCTTTTAATCATGTATTTATTCCTGTTCCCAGCTATTGTGGCCTTTATGGCCTTTATGATAAAAAGGCTGGAACCAAAGGTCTAAATATTAAAATTAGAGTTTAAAATGATTGGGGTTATCAATTACCCTCAATCATGTTTTTGGCAAAACCCTTTTTAACAGGGGCTTGTTATTTTTGACTAGTTTTATATCGACATGGTCTAATGAAGCATGAGTAACATTAGATTTTATATATAACCTGTGCTAATTGATAATTTCCTAACATTAGGATCTGGGGTGAAATAAGATGCCATCTGATTTTCTTGGGAAATGTTATTAAAGTATTACAAATTCTGTTTTTAAAGGACATTGATTATGCACAAACTATATATGTTCTAATCGGTAGAAGAGAAAATATCATTATAAATCATTAATAATTCGGTGATTGTTGTGGCACCTAAACCAAAGTCTAAACCAAAAGATTTCAAAGATGCTTTTTGGAAAACCAAGGACATCAAAGTTTCCATTGGCGAAATTGATGAAGCAGGTGGGGGAATGGGAACTCCCGAAGTTGAAGTTGAGGGACCTACTCCTAAACCCAATATAACTGATCTGAGATCATGGGATATGAAGCTAATGGGCAGATACGAGCCATTTTATGCTCCATTCTGTGACATGTGCTGCCTGTGTACCTTCGGTAAGTGTGATTTAACCAATAAAAAAGGAGCCTGTGGGATTGATGCAGCAGCTCAGCAGGCCCGAATGGTTTTACTGGCCAGCTGTATTGGTTCAGCATGTCATTCTGGCCACTCAAGGCACTTAGTTGAGCATTTAATTGAAGAATTCGGTGCAGATCATCCCATAGATATGGGTATGAACATCGATATTCAGGCACCAATTATGATGACCGTGTTGGGTAAAAAACCCAAAAAACTGGGTGATTTGAAAGAAGCCATGGACTATCTGGAAGAACAGATGATACATCTTTTATCTTCCTGTCACACCGGCCAGGAAGGAAAATCAATAGATTTTGAATCAAAAGCCCTACATGCGGGCCTGATGGATAATTTAGGTATGGAAATTGGAGATATTGCTCAGATAGCAGCCCTTAACCTGCCCAAAGGCGATGAAGATGCACCACTGATCGAGATGGGCGTGGGCACTATCGATACAGAAAAACCAGTTGTATTATGTATTGGGCACAACGTGCTTCCTGGTGCGGGGATACTGGATTACATGGATGAAACAGGTCAGGAAGAAGATCTGGAAGTCTGTGGAATATGCTGTGCAGCCATTGACATCAGCCGGTACAATCCCCAAGCAAAGGTTGTTGGCCCCATATCCAAACAGCTTAAATTTGTACGCAGTGGAGTGGCCGATGTTATAGTGGTGGATGAACAGTGCGTACGTACCGATATCTTAGAAGAAGCACAGGCTAAAAACGCGGCAGTAATTGCCACCACCGACAAAATCTGTCTGGGACTACCAGACCTCACCAATGAAGATGCGGACAGAATCGTAAGCAAACTGGTGAACAAGGAAATAGAAGGAGCATTAATACTTGATCCAGCTAAAGTAGGTGAAGTGGCTGTAAAAACGGCCAAGATATTATCCCCTGAACGAGCAACACTTAAAATGTTACCGGATCTCGATGAAGTTCAGAAAATGGCCTCTGAATGTACAGAATGTGGTTGGTGTGTTAGGGTTTGCCCCAACGGTCAGCCAATGATGGACGCAGTTGTTAAAGCCAGTGAAGGTGACTTTTCCAAGTTCGAAGAACTTTATTTAAATGATGTGTGTTACACCTGCGGAAGATGTGAACAGGAATGTGAAAGAGACCTCCCCCTCATGTCCATGCTGGCTAAGGTAGGCGAAAAACTCTCTAAGGAAGAAAAATTCAACATCAGGGCTGGAAGGGGACCTGCACAGGACGTTGAAATCCGAAGAGTGGGTGCACCAATTGTACTGGGAGATATACCTGGTGTAATTGCCTTTGTGGGATGTTCCAATTATCCCAATGGTGGGAAAGAAGTGGCTGAAATGGCCAAGGAATTCCTGGAACGTAACTACATTGTGCTCGCCACTGGCTGCGGAGCCATGAACATCGGAGAATACCGGGATGAAGAAGGTAAAACATTATATGAGCAGTACAGTGGTGAATTCGATGCCCGTGGCCTGGTTAACATGGGTTCATGTGTATCCAACTCCCATGTAGTGGGAGCCACCATCAAAATAGCCAACATATTTGCCAAAAAACCATTGGAAGGCAACTTCGAAGAAATTGCTGATTACATCTTAAACCGTGTTGGTGCCTGTGGAGTAGCATGGGGTGCTTACAGTCAAAAAGCTGCGGCTATAGCCACTGGAGTCAACCGTTGGGGAATACCCGTTGTTCTAGGGCCTCATGGATCTAAATATCGTCGGTTATATCTGGGAAGGGCAGATAATGAGGACAGTTGGAAAATAAAGGATCTCAGGACTGGAGAAATCATGGAAGGAGAACCAGCACCAGAGCACCTGCTTTACGCTGCTGAAACCAAGGAAGAAGCTCTCCCTGTTATTGCTAAACTATGTATCAGGCCTACTGACACTCCTAAAGGTAGGCAGATCAAACTGAATAATTATATGGATCTTTATAAGCGTTACTTCGGTGAATTACCTCCAGATATTCATCTTTTTGTAAGAACTGAGAAAGATATTCCTATAGTTTATAAAAAAGATGTTCAGAATATCCTGGAAGAAGTAGGATGGAAACCTCGAAAAATAGCCCAGGAACCATCTTTAATGGGAATGGACGGTGATTAAATGGCTAATGATAGAGTAATACCATGGCAGCCTACAGTAATTGCAGGACCTAAACAGGCATTACTAGTAACACCTGAAACAGCAGAGCTCATGATAAAAAAGGCTAAAAGGCCTCTTTTAATTCTTGGGCCGTTAGTAAAGGAAGATCCAGTTCTTTCACTTGCTACAAGGATAGCAGAAAAATGGGATCTTCCAGTGGTTACCACTGCAGATGCATATAAATCTTTTAAGGATAAAGGTCTTGATCCTACTGCTTATGGGGTGGTGGAGATTGTAAATCTCCTTAAGGACCCTGAATGGCAGGGTGTGAACGGTGAAGGGCAACATGACCTGGCGATTTTCTTGGGATGCATTTACTACATAGGTTCCCAGGGCCTGTCTACACTCAAACACTTTGCACCCCACCTGAAAACACTTACCATATGCAAATACTTCCATTCCAATGCAGATGCATCGTTCCCTAACATGAAGGATGAAGAATGGTTCAATTACCTTGAAAAAATGGGTAAAGGGGGATAATATTAAATTCAGTGGAATGGAAAAATGGAAAGCATGGTTATATAAGAAAAATGTCAATTCAAAAAACCTCGAAAATAGTATATATAAGTCGCTAATGGATTAATTAACTGATTTGGTTAGTATGAGATAAAAAAGGTGGATTGTAAACGGAGGAATTGGATGTTTGAAGATATACCTGTTGATGTAAGCCCCATGTATGAGGGGGAACGTATCAGATCAGCTAACATGTTCGTGGAATTGGCAGGACCCAAGTCCATGGGCGCAGAGCTGGTGCAAGTAGAAGAAGACGTTGAAGATGGTAAAATTGAAATCATAGGGCCTGAACTGGATGCCATGCAGGAAGGAGATATCCATCCTTTGGGAATCCTGATTGAAATCCAGGGAGAACACCTGGAAAAGGAACTGGAAGGTGTAATAGAACGCCGAACTCACGAGCTATGCAACTACGTCAAGGGATTTATGCACCTCAACCAGAGGGATGCCATATGGTGCAGAGTTAGTAAAGAAGCCCTTGCAGCAGGTTTCAAACTGGAACACCTGGCAAAAACCCTTTCAATACTCTTCAAGGAAGAGTTCCCACTAATTGAATCCATAGCAGTTACCATTATGACTGAACCTGCTAAGGTGGAAGAATTTGTTTCCAAGGCCAAGGATCAATACCAGACCAGAGATGCAAGAGCTCGTGAACTCTCTGATGAGGATGTTGACGTTTTTTATGGTTGTGTGATGTGCCAATCCTTTGCACCCACCCACGTTTGTGTAGTAACCCCTGACAGAACCGCATTATGTGGTGCTATCAACTGGTTTGATTGCCGTGCAGCTGCTAAAATGGATCCAGATGGACCAATATTTGAGATTGAAAAGGGAGACGTACTTGAAGAGGTAAAAGGAGAATACAGTAACGTCAACACAATGGTAGCAGAGCGTTCCCAGGGTACTGTTGAAAGAGTATACTTGCACAGTGTATTTGAATATCCTCACACTTCCTGTGGTTGTTTCGAGGCAGTTGCCTTTTACATTCCTGAACTGGATGGTATAGGAATAGTTGACCGTGATTTCCGTGGGGAAACACCATTGGGAATACCCTTCTCAGCAATGGCAGGCCAGTGTTCAGGTGGTAAGCAAGTGGAAGGATTTACAGGACTCAGTTTGGAATATATGCGTTCACCTAAGTTTTTACAGGCAGATGGAGCTTTCGAACGAATTGTATGGCTGCCTAAAGAGATTAAGGAATCAGTGAAAGACTACATCCCTGAAGATATGTGGGATAAAATACCCACTGAGGAAGATGTATCTGGTCTTAAAGAGATTCGAAGCTTCCTAGAGAATAAAGGTCATCCTATCATGGAAAGATCAAAAATTGTTCAGTCAGAAACCTCTGAAGATGAAGCAGAAGTTGCTGTTGAAGAAGAAACAAGTCTAATGGAGGGTATACAAATGGAAGGGGGACCTATGGCTCCGGTAGCATACGCACCAGAACTAACAATGCCTTCATCTGGTGGAGTTAAAATCATTTTCAAAAACGCTAAAGTTTATGCGGAAAAAGTGATAATAAAGAAAAATGATAAGCCCTAACTCCTAAATTGACGAATATCATAGCTTTCGAGTTAAACCGGGCATATCCATGAAATAACTAATTTAAGAATACAATAATCTTAGAAAATACAAAAACCAATTAGAACATTAAAAGCGGAGCATATAACGTGATCATCGCAGTAAGTGGTAAAGGTGGAACCGGTAAAACCCTGGTATCATCTCTTCTCATAAAAGCCCTGTCAGACACTAAGCTGGATATTCTGGCAATTGACGCCGACCCTGACAGCAACCTACCTGAAGCATTAGGGGTTGATGTACATAAAACAGTGGGAGATGTCAGAGAAGAACTAAAAGAAGACACTGCCAAGGGCAGAATACCCACGGGAATGAACAAGTGGGATATTCTGGATTATCGTGTAATGGAGTCAATCATCGAAACTCCCAACTTTGACCTCCTGGTTATGGGGAGACCTGAAGGCAGTGGATGTTACTGTGCAGTCAATAACATGCTCCGAAGAATAATCGAAAACCTATCATCCAATTATGATGTGATCATTATCGACACCGAGGCTGGACTTGAACACTTGAGCCGCCGAACCACTCAAAACGTGGACGTGATGCTGGTGGTCACAGATAAATCCAAAAGAGGAATACTCACCGCGCAACGAATCGGTCAACTGGCTGATGAACTTGAAATCAAATTCCAGGAATTATACTTGGTATTAAACAGGGTGAACACTGAAAATGAAGAAGAAATCCTGAAAAAAGCCAAGGAAACCGGTCTGGAGATGGCGGGGGTAATCTATGAGGATGATGAGGTAACCCAGTATGATATTGAGGGAAGACCCCTGGTGGAACTTCCTGATGAATCCAATACTGTAAAAGCAGTATCCGGGATATTATCCCGTATTAGAAGTAAATAAGGGCGTGGGTATATGGATAAAATGTCGCAACTTCTTAAACTACTGGAAAAAACTGACTATATAGAAATAAACGAATTTAGAATGGATTTTGAGGAACTGGAATTGCAGATCATGCCAGCAATGCAGAGAGTAGTGCAGCAGGCAGCAACAAAACAGGCTGCAATTCAGGAAACCATTAAGACAATGGAAGCCATCGATTTTGTTCCTCCAATAAAGGATTATCCTGGCGAAGTCGCCCAGGTACAGTTGGGAGCTGGAACCAGAAAACCGGTCTATCTTGGTGGTCAACAGGCACTTTACCGCTTTGAAGAAGCTCAACCAAACCCTCCTGTGGTAACCTTTGATGTTTTTGATATTCCCATGCCAGGGCTACCACGCCCTATAAGGGAACACTTCTCTGATGTTATGGACCACCCGGGAGACTGGGCTAAAAAGGCTGTTAAAGACTTTGGGGCTAATGTGGTAACTATACACCTAATTGGAACCGGACCTAAAGTTATGGACAAAACACCAAGACAGGCTGCTGAGGACATAGAAGAAGTCCTGCAGGCCGTGGATGTGCCCCTGGTTATTGGAGGATCTGGAGATCCTCAGAAGGATCCAGTCGTCCTTGAAGCCGCTGCCATCGCTGCTGAAGATGAGCGATGTTTACTGGCTTCAGCTAACCTGGACTTGGATTACAAGAGGGTGGCTAAAGCTGCAGTGGATTATAACCATGCTGTCCTAAGTTGGGCCATCACCGATATTAACATGCAGAAAACCCTGAATAAATACCTGATGAAGGAAGGATTAACTCAAAAGGACATTGTCATGGACCCTACTACCTGTGCCCTGGGTTATGGTATAGAATTTTCAATTGATGTCATCACCCGAACCCGTCTAGCTGCACTTAAAGGGGATAAAGATCTGCAGATGCCAATGAGCTCTGGAACCACCAATGCATGGGGATCCAGGGAAGCCTGGATGAAAAACGATGCATGGGGTCCCACAGATTACCGGGGACCAATCTGGGAGATCTTCACCGGACTAACCATGATGCTCTGCGGAGTGGACATCTTCATGATGTTGCACCCACAATCAGTACAGATTTTAAGCGAAATAGGCTCCACCTTTACCAAGGATTACCTTACAGCTGATGTACCGGACATATCCAACTGGATAACGGAGCTTGAATAGGAGGTTATGAGTATGCAAGTCACTGCAATGGATATATACCGACTGCTTCCCCAGACTAACTGTGAAGACTGTGATGAAGCCGCCTGTGGAGAGGCCTCCTGCATGGCCTTCGCCACCAAACTCTCAGAAAAAGAAGCCCAACTGGAACTATGTACTGAAATATCCTCTGAAGGATTCGCCAAACTGGAAGCCTTACTGGCACCAGCAGTCCGAGAGATAACCATAGGAACCGGTGATAAAACCACCACTATAGGTGGAGATGAAGTTTTATACCGTTACGAGCTAACCTACTACAACCCCACATCCCTGGTTATTGATGTGTCCGATAACCTGAGTGATTCAGAATTCGCTGAGAGGATTAAAGTAATAGAAGAAACCGAGTTCGAAAGGATCGGTGAAATGCTCACCCTTGACGCCATAGCTCTTAGAAACGCATCAGGAGATGCTGCAAAATTCGCAGAAGCTGCTTTAAAACTAAAAACAGCTAAATTGCCCCTGGTATTATGCTCATTTGACCCTGTGGCTATGAAAGCAGCCCTGGAGAAAGTAGGGGATGAAAGACCACTGATCTATGCGGTTAATGAAGCCAACCTTGAAGAAATGGCAGCACTGGCACTGGAATACAACTGCCCTATAACCATATTCTCCCCCAACGACCTGGAGAAAATGAAACAGATGAGCAGAGCGCTCCGGGAAACTGGAATAGAGGACATAGTACTGGATCCTGGAACCTTTGTGGAGGAAGGAATTGGAGACAGTCTGGATAACTTTGTTATGATCCGCCGACTGGCAGTGGAAGAACGAGATGAAGACTTCCGCTTCCCAATACTTGGAATACCTGCCCTCACATGGTTATATGAGAAGGATGAAATACAGGGGGGTATTCGTGAGGCAACCATCGCCGCCACTCTCATGAATAAATATGCAGACATGCTTATATTCCACGGAACCAACATATGGGAATTAATACCAGTCCTCACCCTGAGACAGGGTATATACACAGACCCAAGGAAACCTCAGGCTGTGGATGCTGGGCTTTACGAATTTGGTGATCTGGACAAAGACTCACCAGTGCTCATGACCACCAATTTTGCCCTCACCTTCTACACAGTTGAAGGAGATATTAAAGGCAAAACCAACGCTTACCTCCTGGTACTGGATACTGAGGGCCGTGCTGTGGACGTTTCCCTGGCAGGTGGTCAGCTTAACGCAGAAGCCGTAGCTGATCTTATAAAGGAAACAGGGATTGAAGATAAAGTTGACACACGCACACTCATTATACCAGGGTTATCAGCCCCGGTGAGTGGGGAAATTGAGGATGAAAGTGGATGGGAAGTATTGGTTGGTCCACGAGACTCATCAGGCGTACCAGATTTCTTGGATAAACTTAAAGAGAAAGCCTAGGTGTAAGTAATAATGAATCTTAAGATATAACATATTTTATCTTAAGATTTCTACTTCAATCCTAAAATTTGAGTGAAATAGGAAGAGATGATAACATGAAGACCCTGATGGTAATCGATCCTCGACGCTGCAGTGAATGCCAGGACTGCATCAATGCATGTAAGAAAACTCATGGCGTGGCCAGAACCAAAAAAACCAGTACCGTACCAGTATTCTGTCTGCAATGTCACCCTGATAAAGCTCCATGTGCCAGAATATGTCCCACCGGTGCCATCCGGGAAGAGGATGGAACTTTAATGGTGGACGAGGAATCCTGTATCATGTGCCGTTTGTGCATGATAGCCTGTCCAGTAGGTATGCTGGTTATAGATGATGAGAAAAAGACAGTGCAGAAGTGTACTCTTTGTCTGGATGCAGAAGATCAGATATTACCTGCCTGTGTAGAGGCTTGTAAAGATAACGTTCTGAAGATATTCTCGGTGGAAGATCTGGAAGAACTCAAAAAAGACCTTTCATACACAGAAGTGCTTAACGAAGCCATGAAAGCCTACCAGGATAAACTTTAGGGTGGATGAGTTTAAGTCAGATGACTTGAGCTTCCACTTTTATATTTTCTAGCATCAACTTTTATTTTCAAAACTTCCACTTTATTTTCAAGTTTTTCCTTTTATTTTCAAGCCTTCTATGTCTATTTTCATATAAAAATAGTATAAAAATATCTGTTCTGGAGATTGGTAAATTTTAGGAAGATGAGGATCTTTTCACACGAAGACCTTCTATCTTTACCCCTTCTTTTTCTAACAATTCTCTTTTCATTTCCACGCCCCCACCATAGTTACCTAGATTCAGATCAGATCTAACCACTCTGTGGCAGGGTATAACCAGTGGAAACGGATTTTTAGCCATTGCACTTCCCACAGCCCTCCATGCCCGACTTTCCATGGACTCTGCAACTTCTTTATATGTTTTAACTTCTCCCCGGGGAATTTTAAAAACCAACTTCAGCGTGTTAAGATAAAAGTTGTTGGGAACTGGCCCCCAATTGTCATTTGATTTTTTAGTTGATAAATCCAGCATATCCAATTCAAATTCGATTTTCTGGCCTTTATAAATTTTGATTATCTTTTTTACCAGTGGTTGATATTTTTCTGTTAATTCAAAGTGCGTAAATTCATTGGAAATCTGTTCATAAAGTTTTTCCTTACTGGGGAGTGGTAAAAAGATTCTTACAATCTTTCCAGTTTTGGGAGAAACTCCCACTGCAAAAAATAGATCATCTGCAGGATAAATTGACACCAGAATCTTTTCCGGGTTAGAATTAGTTAGATCTTCATTTTTCATAGATATCCAATGGCAATGATTTTGAGTTATGTTTATTTTCTTTGTATTCGTTAATAATCTATTTTCTTCATAAGTTTCTATTTTCTTTGATAAAACCTGTAAAAGTAATTACTACAATTAGTCCTTACAATTAATATAATTCTAAAAAAAAGTAATTCTAAAAAAGTCCCGAAATATTTCTTTAAAAAATCTTTTTTTAAATGTATTTTCTTTATTATGGTTTATCCGTAAATATAGAAACTATCCACCATAATTTCTATGTCGGTACTGGCTTCCTGGAAAGCAACTGGATCTCCCACAAACCATAAATAGTACAGTAAATTATTCTTTTTAAAAGATACAATTAGGATGCTAGTGGGTGTCACATCATGGTTTTCCCCATAAATCTCGTAGACTTCCATCCCATACTTTTCAAAATCCCTTTCATCTACTACTTCACTACCCTGAATCCGGAACACATCTTTAAGCATTTCTGCAAACTCCTGTGATGATATTTCAGCTACATCGGTGTTCCGGTTAAGGGATAAAGTTATGGAGTTATTGGCATACAAACCCCTGAGCACCTTCTTTGCATCAGAGGTGCTGACCATCTCCCAATGTTCAGAATAATCTAAAGACACCTCTCCATTATCATAATTCAAAATACGAACTTCTTTATGTGGTTTGAGGATTTTTTGGATGGATATGTCTGCTTTGTCTCTCACGTATTTATATTCATCTTTTTGAACGCTTTTTAGGGCTTCAAGTCCCTGTTCATCTCCAATTCTACCCAGGGCTTCGGCAGTTTTACCCCTAACATGGCGGTTTTTATCCCGGGTTCTACCTAAAAGAAGATTAATCAGTGCATGAAGGGCATCTTCACCACCTATTTTACCCAAAACTTCGGCTGATTTGGCTCTCATTCTCCAGTTTTTGTCTTTAAGAGTTTTTATCAGGGGAGGCACTGCACTTTCACCAAGTTTTCCCAGTGCCAGCATGGCCTTCCACCGCACATCTGCATCCTCATCATCCATTGCTTCCAGGAGAACGGGAATGGCCTTTTTATCCCTCATTTTTCCTAAAGACACTGCTGCATATTTACGCACATGCCAGTCCTTATCTTCCAGGGTTTTGATAAGATAAGGCACAGCACGATGATCACCAATCATTCCCAGGGCATTGGCAGCGGTTCTTCGCACACTCCAATTATTATCTTCCAGGGCAGCGATTAATGCATCCACCGCTTCTTCATCACCCATCTCTCCCAGAGCCCATGCTGCTTTTAACCTAACCTCCTCATCAGGATCATCTTCCATAGAATGAATCAAGGCTGGAATAGCCTTAGTGTCCCCTATTTTTCCCAGGGCTTCAGCTGAATTCTCTCTAACCGCACTTAGGATAATATACTCAGAATGCCAGCTTTTGTAACGCAATGCTTCAATAAGGGCGTCCACTGCCCTTTCATCCCCCACTCTTTTCAAAGCACGGGCTGCTTCTTTCCGGGTGAGATAGTTCTGATCTTTAAGGGCTATTATCAAACCATCCACATTTCTTTCTTCTTCTAGATGGTCAACATTTACATCAGAATCCATAATAATCTCCTGGAACTGGGAATGATATCATCATAATTCTATTGGCTGTGGTGGAAGTTATAATTATGCTAAGTTACCTATAGTATCTCCTTTAAAAGTTTTAAAAATTGGGGGTAGTCACGCACAAAACCCAGCACGGACATTTTAGAGATTGATTCCAGGTCCTGTTCTTTAAGGAATTTAGCCAGGATATTCATCTCTTCATCACTCAACCGATCCATTATTTTACGATACTTAAGAGATTGTTTCAGATCTTGACCAACTTCTTTTTTCCAGAGTTTTTCGTATTTTTTCAAAAAATTTCCAGAAGTGTTTCCCTTTTCAATGGCCTCTGCTGCCACTTCACCTGCAATACGGGCGCAGTGTGCAGTAACATGGATCCCGCCGCCGGTGAATGGTTCCACCTGTCCAGCAGCATCACCCACCACCATCAAACCATCAGCATAGGTTTTGTCCACAGGTCCGTAAACTGGAACTCCACCCATGTTAAGTTCAACTGGTGTTGCATTCAGGTTAGCTGTGAATTTTTTAAGGAAACTGTAGGCAGTTCCAGTATCACTCCTTACCCCCACACCCACATTGGCGATGTTATCCCCCTTGGGGAAGATCCACACGTATCCACCAGGAGCTATCTTCTCGCCGAAGTAAAATTGAAGATAATTGGGATCACATTCCACACCCACCATCTCGTACTGTGCACAAGAACAAAGACTCTTGGGGGTCTGATGGGTATTAAGTCCAGCCATCTTGGCTACCTGAGATTCTATTCCATCGGCAGCAATAACCAGTTCTGCTTCAATTTCAATGGCATGGCCCATATGCTCTGCAACCACTCCGTAAATCTTCCCATTTTTGTGTATGAGATTTTTTACCGTGGTTTTTACCATAATATCAGTCCCTGCTTTGGCTGATTCTATGGCAAGCTGTTTATCAAATACTTTTCTCTCTAAAATAAACCCTTCTGCATATCCTCCTTCCAGGTGTCCATGGTTACCGTCGGGGGAGTATACATCGGCTCCTTTAATTTCCGTACAGACGTACTTGGGGGATGGTTTCATTTCCAAGGTTTTGAAGGTGCTGGAGCTGGTGGCCTCGGCACACTGCACTGGAGTCCCTATTTCCTGATTTTTTTCAACCATTAACACATCTAAACCATTTTTAGATGCAAATAACGAGGCAGTAGATCCTCCAACACGCCCCCCTACTACAACCACATCATACCTCATTTTTTCCATTGTTAATGGCCCCCACTGGACAAACCACCCTACATAACATGCAATTTTCACACCCAGAATGGGTGATGATCTTCATCCCCGATAGTTCCAGAACATTCTGGGGACAAACTGCTATGCATGCTCCGCAATATCCACATTGTTCCTCTGAAATTTTCATTTAAATCCTCGTTAAGCACGTGATGAAACGTTCTTTCATTATTTAATAGTATAATGAGGGTTATATTTATAAAATTTACCTTTTATCATTAAGATTCTTTAAGTATGAACACACTAAAAGTGTGCCAGTATTAGATTCGTAAGATTAATAGTTTTCCTGATCTGTTGGGGTTTATCTTTATCGGGGCCTTTCATTGTTCACCTATTTTGTGATTAATTTTGTGATTATTTTTCTTACAAATGCTTGATTAGATGGTCCCGGACCGTTAACTTAATATATGAAGTTCGCCCACTTGGAGTTATGCAGGGGTGCCCGAGCGGCCAAAGGGGGAGGACTTAAGATCCTCTGGTGTAGGCCTTCGAGGGTTCGAATCCCTTCCCCTGCACTTTTAATCACAATTTCTATCATTAATGGTTCAAATTTAAACAAAGTTTAAATAACAAAAAAGAGTTTAAATACTAAAACAGTATAACTATAAATATCTGCCTTAGTGGCTCAGCCGGTAGAGCGATACCTTGGTAAGGTATAGGCCGGGGGTTCGAATCCCCCCTAAGGCTTTTACAATTTTATTTTTAAATTATTTTAATTCTCTAAATAGGGAGCAACGTTTCTAACAATGTTTATTGGTAATATTATCAGTGGAATATTCAGTAAACTATATATTCAGTGCAATGAAACCAAATTTATTGAAATTAATGTTGATAATATATTGCTCCATGATATGTAACTCATTTGAAGTGTATATTTGGTGATTAGATGCGAGAAAGAATAATTCAAATTTCAGATGTTCACTTTGGAGAGAAGAACTTCTCCCATGAACTTAAAAATAACCTTCTAGGGCAGCTTGTGAATGAAAATCCAGATCTGGTAATTGTTTCTGGTGATCTTACCACCAATGGATATCCGCATGAGTATGAGGAAGCTGCGGCTTTTATTGATGAGCTCCGATCCATAACCAAAACCTACGTTATTCCAGGTAATCATGATGCCCGTAACGTGGGCCTCCTCCACTATGAGAGCATGATCGGAAACCGGAAGTTCGTGCACATTGACAAAGACGGTGAATACGCTGTGATTGGCTTGGATTCATCTGAACCAGATATCAACGATGGTCAGATAGGAATTGACCAGATGGAATGGTTGAAAACCCAGCTGGAAAAAATCCCGGAACATATGGGAAAAATAGTCACTTTCCACCATCATCTGATGCCTATACCTCAGACTGGGAGGGAAAGGAATATATTACTTGACTCCGGTGATTTAATGAGGTTATTAACTGATAATGGTGTTGATCTAGTTTTAAATGGCCATAAACATGTTCCAAATGTTTGGATGGTTGAAAAGATGGTTACACTCAACTCCGGGACTGTCACCACCCGTAAACTGAGGGGACAAACCAGGCCCTGCTACAATCAACTCTCCTTTGAAGATGAGGATTTTTACGTAAACCTGGTGGACACTGAAACCGGTAAGAAGAAACAACTGGCCTACTACTCAGTCAAAGTTGAAAATGAAGAATACGTGGTCTGTTCCACCCGCCACAACTCCATGGGAACATTTTAAACATTTCTAGACGTGAATGAATTAAAAAAATTTAACTCAAGGTTTAAATTTAACTGCAAGATTAAATTTAAGTATGAAAGGTCCGGTTGTGTTAAATTTTTATTTAAAATATTCAATTTTAAATATCCATGGTGTTCTTAATGGGGAAAAAAGTAATTCAAATATCGGATGTGCATTTTGGTGACAGTACATTCTCTGATGGACTTAAATCCAACCTCCTGGCTCAGTTGGAGGATGGCAATCCAGATCTTTTAATATTTGCAGGGGATCTCACTGCCAGTGGTTATGCTCATGAATATGAACAGGCCCTGGAATTCGTTGATGAATTAAAATCCATTACCAAAACCCACATAATTCCTGGAAACCATGATGCCCGTAATGTGGGACTGGTTCATTTTGAAAACATGATCAGCGAACGAAAATTTGTCCATACAGATAAAAGCTCCAATTTCACCATCATTGGACTTGATTCCTCTGAAGCTGATGTTAGCCACGGTCAGATTGGACATGATCAGTTGGACTGGTTAAAATCTGAACTGGCCAAAATACCCGAGGACCGGGCTAAAGTTATCACTTTCCACCACCACATCATACCCATACCTCAAACTGGGAGAGAAAGAAACATATTACTCGACTCCGGCGATTTAATGCACGTTTTAACGGAGAACGGTGTTGATTTTGTGTTAAATGGTCATAAGCACGTCCCCAATGTGTGGATGCTTAATAATATGGTGGTGTTAAACTCTGGGACTCCTACCACCAAACGGTTGCGTGGAAACATATGTTCCAGCTATAATGAACTGCAAATTAATGATGGTGAAGTGTTTGTTAATTTGGTGAAGACTGAAACTGGAAGTAAAAGACAGATAGCCCATTATTCGGTGGAGGTGAGGGATGAATCCTTTGTGATTCATTCTTATACTCATAACTCCATACATAAAGTGTGATATAAAAAAAATTGATTCGGCTAATTTGTGATGTAGGATATTAAGAGAATATTGAATTTTACTGAAATTTGATAAATTATTAATACAAATTATTTTTAGAGTAAAACGAGATATTATTGAATAGATTATAGTTTAGATGAAATGTATTGTTTAGATGAAATTAAGTTTGGGATAGAATGTCAAAAACTTTAGATATACTGATGGCTGGAGTTATCTCCGGGATTGTGGCTTACACCACATCTCAACTGGGAGTAACTGGAACAATAATTGGTGCGGTAATGGGATCAATGCTCTATCAATTGATAACCCACTTTTTCCATGAGCCCATAAAAAATGCAAATACTTTGAATACTCAAAGGGTGGAACGTAGCATTGTTTATGTATTTCCATTAATCATTATCCTGGCTATAGAAATAATATACCTACTATCTTCATTTTACCTTGGTCCTCGTGAGATATTCCAATCCATTCAAACAGCCACTGACTGGAACCTTTTCAGAACTATTGGTGTTGGTCTAATAATTATGGGGATTTATCCACTCCTTGAACCAGACCGTATACCTCCAATTTACGGTTTAGCAGTACTGGGTGTGGGAGTGGTGAAACTGATGGCTGGATTTGTGGATTATAACTCGCCAATTGTTGCCTTGTATTCACCCATATTCCATCAATTCAGTGAACTGATTTCCATAGTACTTGTCGCCGTGCTTTTATATGTGATAGTATCCATAATCCAGGATTCAGTGACAATTATACGTAAAGAAGATCAAAGTAAAAATGAGGAAAATGAACCGAATAAGGAATGATAACCTATCTTTATACAATCGGCGATATCAGGCAATGATAAAATGACTAACAGAGCAAAAAACAGCACTCTTAAGGCAGTTTTGGAAGTTATCCTATATGATAACCCTGCTACTCAGGATGAAATAGCAGATAAGCTGGGATTAACCAGAAGATACGTAACTAAACTACTACAACCTCTTATCAAGGAAGGGGTGGTTCGAAGGGCGTACATTCTTGATCTTAAGAAGTTCGATGAATTTTCAGAAATGTTTGATGAGGAAAAAACTTCCCGGGAGCACGCCGGAACTTTCCTGATAAAGGACATGCTCCGGGACATGGCCAAACATATCTGCCGTCAGTTCGACATGTCATTCGAAGCTTTGTCCCAGTATGATGCTGTAATGGCTGATGAAGCCCTGAAACTGGATTATATCTCCAACAACATGCATGAAAAAATACGTTCATCTGTGGAAACTGTTATATCCATTAATCCCTACTCAGAGTTCAGCAAAACCATGGTTCTGGGAGAAGTTGGATATGACTTGGAGCGTATTGCTGACCATACCTGTCATATTGCTAACTTTGCCCTGCAAGAGTCAGACCCTATTGATGAAGAGATGATGGAAACCTTAAAATCCATGTATAACACTGCACGGAAAATGGTGAACCAGTCCATGGAGGCCTTTTTAGATGAACGTCTGGAGCTTAAGGATAAGGTTATGGATTATGAGGAAAGGATCCATGAACTGCAGAAGAAAGCCTTAAACAACATTGCCACCCAGATGGCAGAAGATGATGTTATGGACAAAGACCGATCCAACTATTACCTCGCACTATCCCGGGTTGTTAAAGCCTTTGAACGTATTGGGGATATATCCATTGAGATAATCGACACTGCTGGTGAATTCTACCGGAACATACCCCGAACTACCACTCCGGAACGTTTCCGTAGAAGGTAACTAAACTTTTTTTAAGAGAGAATGATTTTTTTAAAATCACATGTTTTTTATTCAATCTAACTTTTTTTATTCAATCTAACTTATTTTTTTTATTTCAACTCTAACTTATTTTTAATTCAAAGTTTAACTTATCATAAACCGATCTAACTTATCATACGGCTTTTTTTATTGAAATTGGGGTATCTTCTGCGGTCATGGAATTTGAACGTAGATCATTTCTCAAAATGTGAATATACCTGAACTAAATGGGCCAGTTTAAATGGTTGTTATCTATTAAAAGGAAGGATAATATGAAAAGGAAGAATAAAATCTGTCTATTTAAGAAACCTATGACTCTCCTTAAGGTGGAATTATTGTATAATTTCCTACCACCATTCCGGGGGCCTAACACCGTTCAGGGGCTACCACCATTCAGGGGTGATTTGAAAAATATCCCTTAATGAAATGTCTTTTAAAAAGAATTTAACATATCATTTCCTGGATTAGCTTTGTCCACATCCAGAATTTTCCTGAAAGGTTGTTCCTGTGATTTTTCCTCTTGTATATGTGCCAAAAGCCCGGGCACTCTACCAACAATGAATAAACCACACCCCACTCTCCAGTTAAAACCCATATCTGAGAGTAATGCTGCATTGGCACCATCGATATTCATCTTTATCCCCTTTTTACCATGTAATAATTCCTGTATTTCCATAGCAAGTTCCGCATGTTCTCCAAAACAATTGTATTCTTTGGAAAGTTCGATTAATCGCGGTGCACGAGGATCTTCATTGTGGTATCTATGTCCAAATCCGGGTATTTTCCTGCGGTTATTTGTGAAGTAGTTGAACAATTCCTGTGCAGTTTCCTCAAAAGATAATCCATTGCTTTTGGATAAGATGATACCTTTCTGCAACATCTGCATGGCAACTTCAATAGCTCCAGCATGATTTTCTCCAAATGCCAGTATTCCTCCGGCTAAACATGCGTTTACAGGGGATCCTGCAGAAGCCATTAATCTTGCTGACTGGGTGCTGGGAGGTGTCACCCCATGGTCACAGAATGAAACCAGTATTGCTTGCAACATTTGTTCCTGGTTTTTGGTGGGGAGTACTCCTTTAATTAGTAGATGTATCATTTCTGGAAAGGAAATATTACCAATGAGCTCTTCCTGAGGATAACCTTGGGTAATAAGTCTATTTGGTTCCACTTTAGTAATGGATGTTTTCCAGGGTGTGGTTCGGGGTTGGAACATTCCCTTAAGTACTTCCTCACTGATCATGTAAGACCCTAACTACGCTAAGATATAAATATTTATCGCTTTAGGTACAATGTAGTTCATAAAATGTGTTTTTAAGAGTGTTTTAATAAAATTTTGCGTGTTAGTAACTTAAATTAGTTCTCATTACGTGTATTTTAATGCACAAATAGTAAGCTTTATATAGTTCGGGAAGTTAGTAGCAAGTGAGGTGATATTATGGACATGAAGTACATAATAGGAATAATAGTAGCTATAATCGTAATAGCCGGTGCATATTTTGTCCTTGCCGGAAGTGGTGGGC
The DNA here is from genome assembly GCF_016217785.1 of Methanobacterium sp. Lineage (NCBI taxonomy): Archaea > Methanobacteriati > Methanobacteriota > Methanobacteria > Methanobacteriales > Methanobacteriaceae > Methanobacterium > Methanobacterium sp. The sequence goes on along the minus strand of NZ_JACRGA010000008.1, from coordinate 46,951 downwards.
AGGAAAAAATAACCATTGTCGGTTCTACTTCTGTACAGCCTGTTGCTGAAAAATTAGCCACGGAATACATGAAGAAGAATAGTAGTGTGAAGATAACTGTTCAAGGTGGCGGTTCAAGCGTAGGTATTAAGAGTGTTCAGGATGGAACTGCAAATATTGGAACCAGCTCTAAATCACTGAAAGCTAATGAATCCACCGGATTAACGCAGTATGAAATCGGTAAAGATGGAATTGCCATCATTGTCAATACGAACAATTCCATAACTGGATTAACCACGGACCAGGTTAAAGGAATTTTATCTGGAAACATCACCAACTGGAAGGAAGTTGGAGGTGCAGATGCTAAGATAAATGTAATTGTTCGTGAAGAAGGTTCCGGTACTCGTGACGCAGTTCAGGAGATAGTACTTGGTAAATTAGCCAACGGTACCAAGGTAGATTTCGTAAAATCAGCCATTGTGCAGAGTTCCACTGAAGCTGTGCAGCAAGCTGTGGTTCAGGATCCCAACGCTGTTGGTTTCATATCATTCGCATCAGTTAAAGATGCCAAAGCTCTGCAGATAAACAATGTTGCACCTACCGAAGCAACCATACTTGATGGTACATACAAGATCCAGAGACCATTCATCTTCCTGGTTAAAGGAGATCCTACCGGGGCAGTCAAAGCATTCATTGACTGGGTAAATGGACCAGAAGGTCAGGCTATAATAAAGTCTGATAAAGTAGTACCAACTGGTAAACAGGTCAACAGCACATCTTAAAAAAAAGAATTATGGTGGGTTTAAAACCACCATTTTCCCATTTTTTTAACAAAAACAGGTTTCTAAACATACCAGACTAGTATAATTCTCATCAATTAGCTTTAATCAAGTAAACCCCTGTTCACTATATAATTATAAATACTGTTAGTTAGAATTATTCTTCTAATGGTAACGATTATAGGGTGATTTAATGGACCTGAAATATGGTATAGGTTTACTGGTTATACTAATAATTATCATCGCCGTTTTAACATTCGGCACTGGAAGTAATTATGAGAGGATAGAGATTGCGGGTTCAACATCGGTGCAACCGGTGGCTGAAAAACTTGCAGAGAAATACATGGAAGAACATCCCAATGTACGAGTTGATGTAATGGGCGGAGGATCTGGCCTGGGAATAAGAAGTGTTTCTCAGGATATAATTGCCATTGGAACCAGTTCAAAGAACCTGAAAACAACTGAAAAACAGGGTTTAAATGAATATCCAATAGGTAAAGAAGGTATAGTGGTGGCAGTTAATCTTGAAAACCCAGTGGGTAACCTGACCAAAAGCCAGCTTAAGGATATCTTTTCAGGCAACATCACCAACTGGAAGGAAGTTGGAGGACCTGATGCTAAAATTAACCTGGTGGTCCGAGAAGAAGGTTCCGGTACCAGGAGTGCCTTTGAAGATCTGGTTATGAATAAAACCAAAGTAAAATCAGATGCAATTGTCCAGACTTCCACAGAATCCATAAAGGTTGCTGTGAAACAGGATCCCTATGCCATTGGATACATATCCCTGGCACACATGACTCCGGATGTTAAAGCAGTTACAATTGAGGGGGTAGCCCCGTCGGTTGAAACTGTAAAAGATGGTTCTTATAATTTACAAAGACCATTCCTTTTCCTTACAAATGGGGAACCTGAAGGGCAACTGAAAGAATTCATTGACTGGTGTTTAGGTCCTGAAGGACAGGAAATTGTAAAAGATGAAAAAATTGTTCCTGTAACTTAATAGGCCTCTGTAACTTAGGCCTCTGTAACTTAGGCCTCTGTAACTTAATAGGCCTCCTGTAACCTAATAGGCCTAATTAATGTATCTAAATAATATGTAACTAGAATACACTTAATTAAAATTGTCAGATTTATCAAAGGATCATTTAAAAAAAAGGATCATTTAAAAGATCATTTAAAAAAATCATCCAATCATTCTATGGATTTGAAAGAAGGAGAAAAACCTATGTCTAAGTGGAATGAAGAGTTTTTCATAGAAAAAGGGCTTTTATTAACGGCCATATCATCCGTTATTATTATTGCCCTCATAATCGTATTCATATTCAGGGAGGGACTCCCTGCATTACAGAGTGTGGGATTTTTCAGCTTCATATTTGGAATGGATTGGGCACCTTCAAATGGTCAATATGGTATATTTCCCATGATCATAGGTTCCCTTGGAATAACCGCTCTTTCCCTCCTGATGGCAGTGCCATTGGGAGTATTCTGTGCTATATTTTTAGCAGAAATAGCACCAAATGCTATGCGTAAAATACTCAACCCAACTATCCAGACCCTGGCCGGTATACCATCGGTGGTTTACGGATTTTTTGGACTGGTGTTACTGGTGCCCTTCATGAGAGTGCACTTCGGAGGAACTGGTTTTAGCATGTTCACAGCATCGGTGATTCTCACGGTAATGATTTTACCCATAATTGTTAGTGTGTCTGAAGATGCCCTCAGATCAATTCCTCTGGAATACAAGGAGGCGTCCCTGGCACTGGGAGCCACCCACTGGCAGACCATAAAAAACGTCATCTTCCCGGCAGCCATTCCAGGTATCATTACCTCCGTAATTCTGGGAATGGGCCGAGCTGTTGGAGAAACCCTGGCCATAATCATGGTAGCTGGTAACGTGGTACAGATACCCGGCTCAATAATGGATCCAGTGCGCGCATTAACCTCTAACATAGCCATTGAAATGGGTTACGCAACTGGAGTTCACTACAACGCCTTATTTGCAACTGGAATCGTGCTGGTATTCATGATCATCATTCTCCTGGTAATAGCCAACTACTTCCATTACAAGAAAAAAGTCACCATCGGGGGCGGTTACCTATGATGTTCATATTCACGGAATTCAATGTAAAAGAAGGAGGAATCAGCTTTGCATAGATTCATACCTCCCAAAATCGCCCAGAAAATAATGACCGGAGTATTTTGGGCTTCCGGAATTCTCACCATAGTCATTTTACTGGTGATCATAGGATATGTGCTTTTAAAGGGTTTACCTGTAGTAAACTTTGAATTCATATTTGCTGATCCAGTTAACTCCGGTAGATCTGGAGGTATATTCCCCTTCATCATGTCCAGTATCTATGTAACATTAATTGCGGTACTGGTTGCCACTCCCCTGGGAGTGGGAGCTGCAGTTTACCTTTCAGAATATGCTGGAGAAAACCGCTTCGTGAAACTCATCCGTTTCGGAGCAGAGACCTTGTCTTCAATCCCCTCCATTGTATTCGGATTATTTGGACTGGCATTCTTCGTGATTTACCTGGGACTGGGATGGAGCGTACTATCCGGGGGTTTAACCCTGGCTTTAATGGCGTTACCAACCATATTGGCTGCTTCAGAAGTCTCCATAGAATCCATTAATAAATCATATGCTGAAGGAAGCCTGGCTCTGGGAGCTACAAAATGGCAAACAATTTATAAAGTTGTTATACCAGCCGCACTCCCTGGAATAACCACAGGAGTAATTTTAGGGATGGGAAGAGCTATTGCAGAGGCAGCAGCAGTATTATACACTGTAGGGGCTGCATTAATGATACCAACATCAATTATGGATGCAGCAAGGCCTTTACCTCTCCACCTTTACATTTTAGCCACTGAAGGTTTATCAATGGATAATGCCTGGGGAACTGCAGCAGTTCTGGTTCTCATGATTCTAGTAATTACCGTGGTTACCAACACCCTGGTTGATCGTTATCGCAAAAAAATGATGGGGCGATAAAAAATGGAATACAGAATAGAAGTAGAAAATTTAAACGTTTACTTTGACGAATTACACATCCTGAAAGACGTAAGTCTAAAGATTCCCAAAAACGCAGTAACTTCACTCATAGGACCATCTGGTTGTGGTAAATCAACGTTCATCCGTACTTTAAATCGGATGAACGACATGATAAGCACCTTCAAGATGGATGGAACAGTCTTGCTTGATGGGAAGGATATCTACGACCCCAAGATAGACGTGGTGGAACTGCGGAAAAAAGTGGGTATGGTGTTTCAAAAGCCCAACCCTTTCCCTAAATCCATATTTGACAACGTGGCATATGGGCTGAGGGTCCACGGAATAAATGATAAGGATATTCTGGCCCAGAAGGTTGAAGAAAGCCTTAGATCCGCAGCACTATGGGATGAGGTGAAAAATATACTGGATAAATCTGCAATGGGACTTTCCGGTGGTCAACAGCAGCGTCTTTGCATTGCCCGTACCATGGCAGTGGAACCTGAGGTTATACTGATGGATGAGCCCTGTTCAGCCCTGGACCCCATATCCACCACCAAGATCGAGGACCTGATACACAAGCTCAAGAATGACTTCACCATTATCATCGTAACTCACAACATGCAACAGGCTACCCGTGTGTCCAAACACACTGCCTTCTTCCTACATGGGGAGATAGTGGAAAGCGGACTCACTGAGAAGATCTTCATTGAACCCGAAGATAAACGGACTGAAGATTACATCACTGGCCGGTTTGGATAAATTGGATTATGAGTTTTAGATTTGCCAGAGCAGGGATTAAGTGTTAAGATATTATCAGAGCAGGAATTATGATAAGATATTGCCAGAGCAGGGATTATGAGTTAAGATTTGCCTGGGCATAGGTGAAGTGAAATGGGTGGTTTAAAATGCTTACAGTGGTCTTGGAAAAACGTTTGAAGTCCCTGGAGGATGATGTCCTTGGATTCAGTTGGGAGACCATAGGGAGGGTGGATAAGTCAGTCAGGAGTTTCCTGGAGGAAGACACTTATCTTGCCAGAGAAATCATTGAAAAAACCGATGAAATCAATAAAGAAAGCTATAAAATTGAACATGGATGTCTTAAGGTTCTGGGATTACACCAGCCACTGGCCAAGGATTTACGTTTAGGTGCAGCACTTCTGCGAACCTCCATAGAACTGGAACGTATAAACAACCTTTCAGCATATATAGCCCGTTACGCCATAGATGCTGCCGAGAGCGATCGTAGCTGTTATAAACCCCCACACATTGATTTCATGTCCCAAACTGTCCAGGACATGTTGAAAGATGCTGTTGGGGCGCTCTTAAACGAGGATATACAATTACTGAAACGTTCCACCAGGAGTTACGTGAACCTGCAAGATTTTTACAACCAGATGTTTTCAGAATACGAGGAAATCACACACGGAGGTTCCCAGACATCGCTGATCCTGGTTGGGAGGAACTTACTGAGCATGGGACATCATATCATGGGCATGGCAGATCGTGTTGCCTACTCCATAGTGGGTAAGCAGGTTGTGCACCACAAACTGTTCCATAACATGCTGATGAGGTAAATGGGGTAAAAAATGTGGCTTCCTTCAGAAGATCCGGAGCTCACAGTCCGGGGCAATTTGAAAAGGTCTCATATACCTGAACTGGGTTATGTAAAGATTTTAGAAGGTGGCAATGAATCATTACTCCTGGTAAAAGATGAAAAAATAATAGCAGCCTGGAATTTAAATGCAGAATCCTTAGAAGAAACCCATGAAAATAAAGCAATGAACATGATAAATATAAGTCCAGAATCCAGGATAGAAGTATATCAACTTGATGATAACATGTTCTCAACCATTATAGATTTGAATGAGGAATGTAAATTACCATTACCTGTAGAAATAGAATTTTTACTTGAAAATAATGCTAAAGAAGTAAATCGGACTGATGTTTTGTCAAAATACCGGATAAGAGATCCGTCTGAAGATGATATTGATAATTTGTTAAATGATTATAAATCCAAAATAGGTGGAAGATAATATGGAGAGACGATATCCCAGGATACGGTTCCAGAAAAAACTGGATGAGTTAAAGGAAGAAGTGGATAAAATGGGCCAAGCCACTTTAAAGGCTTACAGGGAATCTTTTAGTACATTTATTGAGTATGATGCAGAACTGGTAAACAGTGTAATGGAAACTAACAGAAAGGTCCATGAAATGGGTTATCAAATAGAACACGATGCTATGAGTATCATCGCCGCTGAACAACCTGTTGCTGGAGACTTAAGATTCATTGAAACCAGTATTAAGGTTTCAAGTCACCTAAAACGGATTGCAGGTTTGGCTTCCAACATTGCAGATATCGCCCGCCATATAAAGGATGAGGAGATCCCTGAAAAACCCATGTTTGACCTGCAGCGCATGGCAGACATTGTAGATGGAATGGTCAGCAAAGGTCTGGCTGCATTTTTAGCTAAAAACATGAATGTTGCCAGGGAGCTTCACCGGGACGATGATAAGGTGGATGATCTTTTCGACCATACACTTAAAGACATTACCAAGAGCATGTTCCATGATAAAGAATCAATCTCGTATCTAATTTATTTATTGTTCCTGGCCCGTTTCCTGGAAAGAATTGCAGATCGTGCTGAAAACATTGGAGACAGAACCATCTTTATGATCACCTGTGAAAAGCAGCAATTCACCCTTGAAAAGAAACCGGAAGAATAATGCCAGCAATTCACCCTTGAAAAGAAACCGGAAGAATAATGCCAGCAATTCACATTGAAAAGAAACCAGAAGAATAATAAGTAGAGGTATACCTTACAAGGTAAATCATTTATATGATCATTTTGCAAAAAAATGATCCTTTTTTTATTTTTTAGTAGCTATTGGGATATTTTTGCTCTTTTATGGATTCGGTTTAAGTTTTATATAATTAGTTATCATGCTATTTATTCTTTATCTGCTTATTCTGAGTATGTATCAGGTGTTTAGTTTTATTTAAGTGCTCCTGACTCCATTATTTTCCATTAGTTAACAGTGGGGGGTGTTGATTTATTTCCAAATATTTAAATATAAGATTGATTATAACATCAGACAGACATACACTTCAAGTGTAATACATATCACATTTTGTGATAAAGGGTGTGGGGCTGATAAGTTGAATGAGAACTGCACCCTGCACAAAAATTGCATACACTCGATTACAAATGATCTTATAACTATTCCAGGAATTCTATGCCTGGTGGGGCATTTTAGAAAAGGTTTAAAAAAAATAACGAGTCATCCAGAATTATCATTATTAAAAAAAAAACATTTACCAGGGAGGGTTTCTCATCCCCTCCCCTCTTCATCAATAATCAATACGTGAGGACTGATAAATTGAAAATTAAGTGGAGAAACGAAAATTTAAGAATTGAGTTAAAGATGAACATCTTAGATTATGTTAATAACAATAAACACATTTCCATAACTAATTTAGCAGATTATACTAATCAGGAATACATATTGGTGGCTGTAGTGGTTGATGAATTGATCGATGAAGGTTTAATCCCATCTAAACGGTTTTTTTAGAAATAAAATTCATGGAAAAATAAAATAAAATATGGTAAAAAATCATTATAAAAAATATAGATTAACTGGTGAGGGGAACATACATGCACCCGTTTAAATAAATCCCCTCTTTATTTACCATGCACCTTTCATTAGATCCTAATAAAGTAAATCTTTTCTTTTAATCTTTTCTTTAAAATCTTTCTTTTAATAATTGAACTCCATTGCCCCCAGTTTTAAGGGTAATGAGCTTGTTGTTGTTAAATTATGGGAGTTGTTAAATATTGGCTTTCAAAATCCCAGTGGCCCTCCGAGCAGCCCAGCACTGTATACAAACACCAATGGGGAGGCCTGCTGTGTGGGTGTCCGCATATTCTATTTTAACATCCAGCGCCGTGGTTTTACCACCTAAACCCATGGGACCAATGCCAGTTGCATTAACCATCTCCAGCATTTCACTTTCCAGATTGGCCATTCTTTCCTCAGGATGGTGTTCTCCAATCTTTCGGAGAAGAGCTTTTTTAGCCAGTTTCAGAGCCATATCTGATGATCCACCAATTCCCACTCCAACCACAATTGGGGGACAGGGTTTACCACCAGCTGAGAGCACTGTTTCCAGGACGAACTGTTTTATTCCTTCTTCACCTTCACCAGGAAGGGCCATTTTAAGGGCGTTGTTGTTTTCAGAACCAAAACCCTTGGGGAAAATAGTAATCTCCAGTTGGTCAGTGTCAACCAGTTCTATGTCAATCTGTGGAATGAAACGACCAATATTATTCCCGCTGTTCTTTCGGGTAAGGGGATCTACCACATTAGGACGAAGTGGAACATGATCAGTGGCTTTCTTCACACCATTAATGATTCCACCTTTTAAGTTTTCCACCTCTACTTTTCCCATTTTCACAAAGATAATGGGAAGACCAGTGTCCTGACAGAGGGGTAGATTTTTTTCTTCGGCGATCTTTATGTTTTCCAGTATGGCTTCCAGGTTTAAAATAGCAGTTTCATCTTCTTCACGATCGTAAGCGTTTTCAATGGCTTTTTTAACATCTGGTGGAAGTTCAATGGCTGCTTTTTTATACAAATGGCATATAAGTTCTTCAACCTGGGATTGATAAATCATTGGCATTGCTAAATATTTGTAATATGATCTAATAAACAGTTTCTAAAGTTTTTAGATTTTATAAGTTATAAAATTGATTTTATAAAGTATAAAAAATTAATTTCTATAAAAAAAATGCTCGAATGAAAAACAGTAGTTGACTTTTAACAGGGAATAATGAAAAATGGTTTAATACCCCAAATTTAAGGGGTTAATACATATTTCCTGGTTTAATCCTCTATTTTAGGGTGAAATTATTTTTTTATCATTTTTCAGCCTGTAATCCTTGTTTGGTTTTTTGTTTTCACTGGAATTTTTAAGGGGAATGTACGATTGAGGTATACGTTCTTTGATGTAAGTCAATGGGTGGCGGTTTTTGATGGCGTAAACATTTTGCAGTATCTGTTTTGCTTCTTCCAGTTTATTTTTAAGCTGTTCATCCAGGTTGAAGTTTCTGGTCATTAACTCATCATATTTCCCATTCAAACTATCGTATAATCCATACATTTCCTCTAATCTTCCATGAGTATCTGTTAATTCATTCATGAATCTGGAACATTCATTGTTCAACTCAGTTATGATCTCCTTTTGATGGCCAATTGTGACCTTCTCGTCATTTTTCATCTCTTCAAGCATGACTTCAAAGCTGGATATCATTTTACGTTGATGTTCCATCATTTTTTGCATTTGGCCGAAGTCCTTCTCAGCCATGATAATAACAGTTTCATCCTCTCCAAAATCATGCTCCCCCTCCAACGTCAACAGTTTACTATTTTTAACAGGGTTTTCCTGGACAGTTGCAGTGTAAATCCTTTTTTGCATGTTTTTATTCATTATTATCACCTCTAAGCTTTATTTAATTTAATGAGATATTTAGATTATTTTTCAAGGAATGGGAATTCTTTAATATGTAGTTATTAATATTTCAATGTTCGGTCTGATTTGCAGATAATTCTATTTATTTTAAGAAAAAATCATTCAATTTTTTTAAGAATAGATATTTTTTAATATTTTTGTTGGCCTGTCTTTTGGTGATTAGTGCTAATTGTTTAGTGTTAATTGCAGTGTTTCTTCTAAATCAGTTTTTCAAACCACTAAAAATAAATCGGATACCCAGGGGTATGAAACTAATAGATGCCCAATTAAATAGATGCCCAATTAAATAGATGCCCAATTAAATAGATGCCCTGGTAACTCACTGGAAGCGAAAATAGAATTCAAATAACAGCCCCTGGGTATGTTTTTAAATTTTTAATTTAAGAGATTATTATTCTAATGAATTTAATTAAATAATAAACAGAAAATCTGCTGATAATAACAAATTAAGATTGATACAACAAATTAAGATGTCTGTTTTAGAATTTAGAACACATTAAAAAAGAAGAGTAAAAAAGAAAGATTGGAAAAGGAATATTTTAATCAATATTTCATGATCATCTTAACTCTTTCCAACTCTTTGGCAATACGGTCCCGTTTATCAGTCAGCATATCTTCAGAACTCATTTTAAGAGCTTCTTTAGGACACACAGAAACGCAGAGTGGTTCATCCCTTTCAATGCACAAGTTGCACTTGGTGGCTATTCCGTATTCATCCAGATTAATGGCTCCCACTGGACAGGCATCTCTGCACAGTCCACAGCCAATACAATCTTCTTCATGAATGATCACCGCACCATCGATTTTTTCAATGGCATCTTCCGGGCACACAGTCATGCAAGGGGCCCGGTCTTCGGCACAGTGCAAGCAGAAAACTGGCACTCCACTGATAATTCGGATGGCGTTTTTAGGGCATATGCGTTCACATTTCCCGCACTCATCACAGAGTTCCGGCCTTGAAACAAGTTCTTTCATTTTAGGCCTCCTTGTCCAGTGCTTTCCTGGCCCGGGTGTTGGCGGTCATTATGTTAATGAGATCTGAACTTTTACGATTCTTTTTACCAAGACCTGTGATTTTTTCGATGTGCTTGCGTTGCTTTTCTGCTTGCAGTTTAACTGTGTCCACTTTGGCTATGGCTCGTTTAGAACAGGCTTTTATACATGCAGGTGTTTCTAAATCAGGGCATTGGTTACATTTATGAGCTTTTCGTTCGTGTACTTCCACTGCACCAAAGGGACAAACCATCATGCACAAACCGCAGCCAATACATTTTGCTTCTTCAATTCCATCTTTGGTCATGGCTTCAGTAGGGCAGATCAACTGGCAGGGTGCATCTTCGCACTGCTGGCAGATGATGGGGTAAAATGATCCCTCCACTTCCCTTACCAGAATCCCTGAAGCCCCGTGAAGACGTGCACATGCCTCCTGGCAGTCCAGGCATCCATCACAGAGATCCGGCTGGATAATTATCTTTTCCAAGGCTATGCCTCCTATATTTTGAGTTCAGTGCAGATGGCATCCACGTTTTTCTGGATACGTTCTCTTTCCACTTCAGTAAGATGTTTGAAACGTTTTTGAGCCACTAGATATTCATCTACCATCTTACGTTGTAGGGGACGGTAGGTGACATGGAATTCTCCATCTTCGATTTCATAAAGTATCCATGAACCGGTTTCAACAGCTAGACGTCCAAGTTCAATGGTTTTGGATGGGTTAAAACCCCAGCCAGTGGTACATGGTTGGTGCAAGTGAATGTAAGCGGGTCCCTCAATTTCTCTGGCCTTCTGGACCTTCTTAATAAAGTCCTCAGGGTAGGAGATGCTGGCAGTGGCCACGTAGGGCACACCATGGGCAGCCATGATCATGGGTATGTTCTTTTTAGGTTTATCTTCACCAAAACTTTCTTTACCATGGGGGCTGGTGGTGGTGGATGCACCGTAGGGTGTGGCTCCACTTCTTTGCACACCAGTGTTCATGTATGCTTCGTTATCGTAACAGATGTAAATTAGGTTGTGACCTCGTTCCATGGCTCCAGACAGGGCTTGCAGACCAATGTCTGCGGTTCCACCATCTCCAGCAAATACAACTACCTGGGTATCTTTTCCCTGGGATTTCAGTGCTCTTTCAACTCCGGATGCCACTGCAGCCGCGTTTTCAAAGGCCACATGTATCCAGGGGATCTCCCATGAAGTTTCAGGGTAGGGTGTGGTGATAACCTCCAGACAACCGGTGGCGGAAACAGCTACCGTGTTTTCGCCAAGTGCTTTCAGGGCTAGTCTAACCCCCACTGTGGCTCCACAACCTGCACATCCTCGATGTCCAGGGGCCAGGAATTCTTTTTCACTGATTTCCATTTAGAGTTCCTCCTTTTTGAGTCCGATCCACTCCACCTCACCGGTGGGGTTTTTAGTTTTATCAATAATTTCTTTGATGTAATCGGGGGTTATATCTCGTCCACCCAGTCCTGCTATAAATCCATAGGCATTAGCATCGGTTGTGGCTCTAATATTGTTGTAAAGCACTCCTCCCATTCCAAATGAGATGTTCTTATCTATTACAGCAACTTTAGATGCTTTTTCCAGGATTTCTTTAAGCTCATCTTTGGGGAATGGACGGAAAACCCTGATTTTTAAGAGACCTACTTTTTCTCCTTCTGATCTGAGGGTGTCTATAACATCTTTTATAGTACCACAAACAGAGCCCATGGCTACTATTATGATCTCCGCATCATCACACCGGTATGTTTCAACCAGATCATATTCCCTACCGAATATTTCTGCAAATTCCTGGTTGGCCTTGGCTATGACTTTTTTAGATTGTTCCATGGCTGCCTCTATGGCATAACGGGCTTCCATGTAGTATTCCGGGTCGGTGAAAGTACCAATGGACATTGGGTTTTCTGGGTCCAGGAATGCGTATGGTTTATATGAGGGTAAGAACTGGTCCACTTCTTCTTGGCTGGGCACATCCAGTGGTTCCACAGTGTGAGTTAGGAAGTATCCATCAATGCATACCATACAGGGCAGCAACACTTCGGGGTCTTCAGCAACTCTGTAAGCTATTAAAACAGCGTCCAGAGCTTCTTGAGCGTCTTCTGCATATATTTGGAGCCATCCAGAGTCACGTTCGGATATGGAATCCTGCTGATCATTCCATATGCTCAGTGGTGCGGATAAGGCTCGGTTTGCGTCAACTAAGACTATTGGGCTCCGCATACCTGCCGCGGCAAACAGTATTTCGTGCATCAGGGCCAGGCCCTGGGAGGAGGTGGCAGTGAAAACTCGAACACCTGCTCCTGAAGCACCTAACGCAGCGCTGATTGCACTGTGTTCTGATTCCACTCGGATATATTCTGCTTTTAATTCCCCATCTGCCACAAACTGGGCCAGATATTCTGAAATGGTTGTTTGGGGTGTTATGGGATAAACAGGAACTACTGCTGGTTTGGCCATCTTAACCGCTTCTGCAACGGCTCGGTTGGATGTAAAAACTTTTTGAACCATTTTATCCTCTCTCCATTTTTATTGCTTCAACTGGGCATTCTTCTGCGCAAATGCCACAGCCTTTACAGTAATCGTAATCTATATCATAATCCTGGTTTATGCATCCTTCCGGACAGAAAAGAACACAGTTGCCGCAGTCAATACATTTTTCCTTATCTAGAATGGGCTTGAAGGTTCTCCAGCTTCCGGTTTTGTTTTTACGGGTGCTTCCAGGGTCTTTGACACATGCTCCAATAGATACCATTAGATCACCTTTATTTTGCCTGTTCAAAGGCAATTTTCGCTGCTTCAGCGTTTTTCTCCCCTATTTTACCAGGGAATGTTTCTTTGGTTATTTTGATAATTGAATCCAGTGATACTTCGCCAATTACTTTGGCAAATGCTCCCAGCATCACCGTGTTCACTATGGGTACACCCAGGGTGTCCAGGGCAATTCCAGTAGCATCGATGGTGTGCACATCAGCATCACCTAATTTTAAATCTTCTTTAGTATTTATAATCACTTTACCTCCACTTTTGAGGCCGGATAATACATCTACAGCCTCTAGGAGGGTTTCGTCTAATACTAGTACATGATCTGGATTATAAACTTGATATCTTCTTCTGATTGGCTTGTCATTTATTCTTGAAAAAGCCATGACTGGTGCGCCTTTTCGCTCAGCACCGAAAAATGGGAATGCTTGACAGTATTTTCCGTCTTCAAATGCTGCTTTTGCCAGTATCTCTGCGGCAGTAACTGCTCCTTGACCACCGCGTCCGTGAAAGCGAATTTCGATCATCTATTTACCTCCATTCCTCATAGTTAATCATTATAAATTACAATATATATACGTGTTGGCTGCATATATTAGCGAAAGTTACAGGGGGATATAATCAGGTTTAATAAAATTATAAATTAAATTTACAGGGTTTTTACTGATCATATCCAAAAATCTCTCTCTATTTTATAAATACAATCCACAAAGAACTTTAATTAGTAGAGTTTCACCATGAATTTTTGGTGAAAATCTAAATTAAATTAACTTTTTATCTTTATATATTTTTAAGTCCTATGACACTATAGAAATTAAATTACTGTCAAACTAATTCCTAATAATTTACTGTCAAAATTAAATTCCAAATAATAACTGTCAAAATAAATTCCTAAATATATTACTGTCAAACTAGATTCCTAAAATTTTATTTCAGACTACTTAATCTAAAAAAATGGTGGGGTAACATTCAATGAACATACTGATAATCACCGGTGAACTTGCCAGCAGCCTGGTAAAAGATGCATCTTTAAAATCAGATCATAATGTTAAGGTTCATGTTGTTAAAACACCCATAGCTGCCTTTTTAACCCCTAAAAAAATCATAGCTGAGCTGCGAACTTTACCAGTCAAGGAATTAAAATCACAGGATATGATCCTTACCCCGGGACTTATCCGTAAGGATGTAAGCCCAATCACTGAAAAAATAGGGATACCAACCTATAAAGGATCAACTGATGCTGCAGACCTGGATATTGTTCTGGAAATGGTGGATAAACTGGATCTATCCACTAAAAAATCTGCAGACAAGCTCATTGAAGAAGAACAAAGAAAAAGGGCCCTGAAATATATTGCTGATTTTGAAAATGACCAGGAAAACATTGAAAAACTCCTCAAAAAACCCGAAAATATTCTGGTAGGAGATCTCCCTGTGGGTGAAGACTTCCCCATGAGGGTTCTGGCTGAAATTGCCAATGCACCCACTTTAAGCCCAGAAGAACTCTTAAAACGTGCCGAGTATTTCGTTAAATCCGGGGCAAACATGGTGGATATAGGAATGATCGCCGGGGAGAACATGGCATCTAAGATACCGGCCATGGTCAACCTCTTAAAGGAAAACCTGGAGGTACCGGTGAGCATAGACACCCTGCAGACTGAAGAACTTCTGGTTGCAGTGGATTCAGGGGTGGACATGGTTTTAAGCCTGGATCACGGGAATTACTCTGAAGTTTTACCTGAATTGAAGAAGAAAAAAATACCAGCAGTTATTTTACCCACAGATTATAAGAGGGGATGGGTCCCGGAAACCACCCTGGAACGGGTAAATTCCTTGATGGATTTAAAAGAAAAATGCAAGGGAATAGATGTTATTGCGGACCCCATACTGGATCCACTTAACAGTAAAAGTATGGTTGATTCGGTTATTGCCTGCCGTAAGTTCAGGGATGATGTTGATGAGAAATGTCCAATTTTCTTTGGTGTGGGGAATGTCACCGAACTACTGGATGTTGATTCAGTTGGTGTTAATGCCCTTCTTGCCGGGATATCCATGGAACTGGGAGCCTGTATTCTTTTCACACCGGAAGAAAGTGGGAAAACCAGGGGAAGCGTGAAAGAACTGGCTGTTTCATCAAAAATGATGTTCCTGTCTAAGATGAGGGGTTCCATACCCAAGGATCTGGGGATAAATCTATTGGTGTTTAAGGATAAACGCCAGGGAGAATCAATCCAGGAACTGGTTGATGTGCCTGAAATAGAAGCAGGTTCTGAATACAAGTTCAAGCAGGATCCTTTGGGTAGTTTTAAAATTAGTGTAGAGGAAGGGCGGATAAGGGTGGTTCATTACCAGAAAATGCAAGCCACAGTTGCCATATATGGGCAGACTGCCTGGGAACTTTATCATGAAATTATAAACCGGAAACTGGTTTCAAGGATTGAACACGCAGCCTATCTTGGTCAGGAACTTCAAAAAGCAGAAGATGCCCTTAAACTTGGGAAAAACTACATGCAGGACTTTCCATTGTTCGGGAAGTTTATGGAGTATTAATGTGCGGATACCTGGAGGTATGAGTACTGACAATATTTTTAATTATCCAAATAAACAATATTTTTAGTTATCCGCCATAAAATAAGGTTTTCAATATAAATTATCAATGAAAATTAATCTGAATGAATTATATTCAAATAAAAATAACTTCCATAAAATTAAAGGAATGATTAAGTAAATTTCAAGTTTCACATGTTAAAGGAGCAAATATCAATGGACGTATGTCATAAATGTGGCAACCCCCAGATCATCATAAAGAGAAAGCAATCGGGGCAGATGCTTTGTCAAGAATGTTTCATTAAATCCATCCAGGAAAAAGTCTTAAAAGATATTCGCAAACAAAACCTGGTTTCTAAAGGAGACAAAGTATTAGTTGCATTATCCGGTGGTAAGGACAGTGTAATGCTTTTAGACATACTCAACAATCTCCGAAAAAGAAGAATCATCGATCTGGTGGCAGTAACCATTGATGAAGGTATCTGCGGCTACCGCGAAGATGGAGTAAATATTGCAGCTCAAAATACGGAATTATTAGGTGTAAAACACAGAATAGTCTCCTTTAAAGACTACGTTGATCACACCCTTGATGAAATAATGGCAGATACTGGGGATAGGAATGCCTGTACTTACTGTGGTGTGTTCCGGCGATGGATCCTAAACCAGGTAGCCAAAGAGGAGGGAGCCTCCAGGATAGCCACTGGACACAACTTGGATGATGAAGCACAGTCCATACTAATGAACTACCTGGAAGGAAACATTCAGAACCTAACCCGTATTGGTGTCAGGTCAGAATCCAGTTATGAAGGTTTCACTGTTAAAATCAAACCCCTCCGGGAGATACCTGAAAAGGAAACTGCCCTGTATGTTGTGGCCCGTGATTTACCAGTACATCTGGCAGGATGTCCCTATGCTGGGGATTCCTTCCGGGCGAAGGTGAGAGATTTCCTTAAAGAGATCAGTCTGGATCACCCCACCATCATGTACTCCACACTCAGGGGTTTTGATAAGATTAAACCAGTACTCAAAAGAGAGTTCTCTAAAAAAAGTCCCATGGGAATTTGTGAGGATTGCGGAGAACCATCTGCCTCTAAAATCTGTAAGGCCTGCAGTTTTCGCAGGTCGTGGGATTAGATACTGATTATGGGGTTGGGAGATAAATGAGTTAAGGTTGGGGATAAACTAAGGTACCTTGTATTAAAGATAATGATAAACTAAGATACCTAACTAAACTAACCTAACTAAAGGTGCCTTGATTAATGAATTACATTTTAAACGATGTTTAAAATATTATATAGATGCCCTATTACATTTAAACGGTTTAAAATATTTCTATAAAATAATGCCTAGATTTATAGAGGATTCACCTAAAAGGATAAGGATTTGAAAAATATGGAAGTAACAGTTATTATCGGGGAAGATGAAAAAAAATTAGATGTTGATGAAGGGAAAACTATCAAAAATCTACTTCAGATGATGGAAATACCTGTAGAGACTGTGGTGGTTAAGAAAAATCAGGCAATCATCATTGAGGAAGAGCCTGTTGAAGATGGAGATATTATTGAAGTAATAAAGGTAATTTACGGTGGATAAATTAATCCGGGATGTGTATCTGTGGATGATTTCACTCTAATTGAACAATCAATTTCCCATCACTTTCCCCTAATCGGATACTTCAATGATGATGGTGGTAAAGAATCGTATTTCACAGTGGGATCTTACAACTCTGACAGTTTCCAGGCCTTGGTACGTGAATTGGATGAATATGGGTTTATCCCTTTCATAAATCCTGATGGTAATTATTATAAAATAAACATAGCTAAAAAACCGGAAAAAGGCAAATCCAGGATACATATTAATGTGATCCTTCTCCTGGCTACAATAGGCTCCACCCTGTTTGCAGGATATTTTTTTTTAGGAGAAGGAGATATTTGGAAAGCTATTGCCTTTGCAATTGCATTACTAGGGATAATCGGCACCCATGAAACAGCTCACTTTTTCGCAGCCCGTAAACATGGTGTGGATGCCACCTTACCCTACTTCATACCAGCACCAACCATGATCGGTACTTTCGGAGCTCTTATCAACGTCAAATCACCAATACCCACTCGTAAAGCATTATTTGACCTGGGATACAGTGGGCCACTGGCTGGGTTTATAGTAGCCATCCCGGTCCTTTTAATTGGCCTGAAATTTTCTACAGTAGCCGCTAATACAGATGCAGCCCTGGTTTTCATCCCACCACTTATCATGCAGTTTTTCACTTACCTGGTGGCTCCCGCTGCCACATCCGAACAGATGATCCTGCTTCACCCGGTGGCATTTGCAGGTTGGGTGGGAATTATTATCACCATGCTAAATTTGATGCCAGTGGCATTCCTGGATGGTGGACATATTTCCAGGTCTCTTTTCGGTCAAAAGATTCATAAATTTGTGTCAATCCTGGGAATAATGGTCACCATAGTTTTAGGATGGTATTTAATGGCAGCCCTTATGGTGGTCATTTTCTTTATGGGTAAAGGCCATTCTGGTGCTCTGGATAACGTTGTCCCTATTGACCGGAACCGAAAGATAATAGCAGTGGTTATTTTAATCATATTCATACTTTGTCTTTCCCCATTTCCATTTACCCAAATCTAAATTGGTGGGGAGAATAAGGAGAAACCATAAAACCCACAAGATAAAAAAATTCTACAGAAGAAACCACTAGTGTTAATTCTGAATGATAAAAAGCTTACATTACTATTAAAAGATTAATACGGATGATATAATGAAAGTACACTATGAATGCGCGTCATGTTTCCTCCGTCAGTCCAGGGAAGCCCTGGATCTGGCCACAGATGATGAAGATCTGAAGATGCAGGTCACAGAAAAGATAAACAAAATATTATGTCAGGAATTCCGGAAGGGAGCAGTTTCTAACCAGATCGGAACCAAAATACACCGCACCATCAAAGAAGAAACTGGAAATCCAGATCCCTACCATGATCTCCGGGAAAAATCAGATGAAATTGCAATGCAATTCCTACCCCAAGTGGAAAAGATCTTAAATAATGATAAATCACTCAAAAATTATCTTAAAGCAGCTATAGCCGGAAACGTCCTGGATTTCGGGGCACTGGGGCTTGAATCAGACATTGAGGGCCTGGTAATGTCTACAGTAGAAAAAGATCTCTCCATTGACCACTCCGAAGAACTGGAAATGGAACTAAAAAAAGCCAAAAATGTACTTTATCTAGCCGATAATGTTGGAGAAATAGTATTTGACAAATTATTGATAAAAAAACTCCATGAATATGACGTGGAAGTCACAGTAGCCCTGAAAAAAGACCCAATCCTCAACGATGCCTGCATGAAGGAAGCACTGGATGTGGGATTGGATGAGGTGGCCAGATTAACCACCACTGGAACAGACTCCATAGGGATAATTTATGGGGATATCTCAGATGATTTCAAACAGGAATTTGAAGACGCTGATCTGATTATAGCCAAGGGCCTGGGGAACTATGAAGGCTTAACCTCGATGGAACTAAATGATAAACCCATATTCTGCCTTCTAAATGCTAAATGCCGACCAATAGCCCTGGATATTGGTGTTGAAGTTGGGGATAATGTGGTTTTAAAAATAAATTAAATTATTAAATAAAATATTTAATGATGAAAACTAAGGGTAAAGCATGCGTGGATACTTCATAGGGATTGTGGTAATTATAATTTCATTGCTGGTGTTAGTGCTGTCTATTCACACTTTAACCAGTAAGGAAACCCAAACAAACACCAGTTCTATCCAGTGGGGTAATGACATAAACCAGGCCATGGAAGAAGCTAAAAAATCCAATAAAACCATATTCATAGATTTTTATGCAGACTGGTGTTCCTACTGTGGTGAGATGGATGAAGAAACCTACACTGATCCACAGGTTAAGGAAAAATTAACCCAGAATTACGTGTTACTGAAGGTTGATGTGGATGAAAACCCTGATTTAAGCTCAAAATACACAGCTTACAGTCTTCCCACTATTGTAATCGTGGATTCATCTGGTAATGAGATAAAGAGGATCATTGGGTATCAAACCCCTGAACAGCTTTTAAGTCAGATTTAAAAGGAATAGTTTACACAATAATAATTTCATTAAGCTTCTTATTTCAGGAACAGGAATATTTTCATGGGGATAAAATGGAAACCAGTTTTCTACTATCTTTTTTAGCAGGAATGGCATCAATTATATCGCCCTGCGTGTTACCACTCATACCAATCGTGGTGGGCTTTTCCCTACTTAAACGGAAGAATACAGAAATAGTTGCATTTGGTCTGGGATTCTTCCTCCTTTTTGCCATAATAACCATACTAACCGCCATCTTCACAGCTGCCATAAATTATTATCTTTTGTATTTCAGAATAGCCGCTGCATTAATCCTGGTTATAGTTGGGGCCCTGTTTATTGTCAATAAAAGGCTGTTTAATATTTCAACACCCTCTATTTCGAGTACACCTGATTCTCAAAAGGGAATCGTTGGATCTTTTCTAATGGGATTTTTAACCTGCCTGGCATGGTCACCCTGTTTCGGTCCTTACGTGGTTGCAGTAGCAACCTACAGTGCATCAACCGGAAACATAGGTTACAGTATAATAAACATGGCCATTTTCGCAGGAGGATTTTCATTAACCATACTGTTAATGGCATTTTTAATGTCAAAAATAGATTTCAAAGCTATATTAAAATATTCAGATTGGATAAGGGTTATTTCTGGGGTTATAATTGCTCTTGCGGGTTTGTATATTTTGATAGGTTTTTTATAGGTTTCAATTAGCCTTCATGAGATACAGATTTTAGAAAATACAGATCTTAAAGAAATTGTCTTAGATGTAAGTATTTTCAGAAATATATTAATCTTGATGCTACAAATAATCAGATAAATAGGAAATTTACTAATAATATTTTCATATTAATCACTTTTGTTGCTATAGGGGGGAGTTTAATTGGTAATTGTAAGGTGTGTTGAATGTGGGAAAGAATATGAATTAAAAGAGGATGAAAACCCTGAAAACTTTCAATGTGAATGTGGTGGGAATTTAATTTATTCAAATAGTCTTGAAGTGATTGATGAAAGCATTATTAAGCAAGAAAATATAATTTATTGCTCCAGTTGTGGAACTGAAAATCCAAATTTTGCTAATTTTTGTCAAGAGTGTGGAGAAAAGATTTCTGATATATTCGAAGAATATCAACACAATAAAACCAAAATCATTGATACTCAAATTGAAAATTTTGAGGATATTGGATTTGGTTATGTTATTTTTTTAAGCAAGGTTGATGGCCATACAGTAGGTTCTGAGTTTCCAAAATATTTTAAATATAGATATGACGTAAATACAGATGAATTATTAGTAGATGCCATAAATACTAATCATTTAACCAGATCTACGCCTTATTATAATGTAGAAAAAGCCAAAGTGAATGATATTAAAAAAATATTAAAAAAATATGGTCAACCGGTTTCGGGCAGGAAAAAAGAATTAATAGGGCGTATAACTGATAATTTAACTGAAAACGAAATTATATCTGAATTTCCGGGATCATATTATGTTTTAACTGATAAAGGGAAAGATATTGTCAAAGAAAATGATCACGTAACTTATTATCATTACAATTCAACAAATTTCATTGGTTTATTTTCATTAGAAGAATATCATGATTTATTAAAAAACAATGCTGATGCTAATTTGAAATATAACGTAGCATTGGATTTACTTGGAAAATATGGATCAACGGAGAGAGAGAAAGGGAATTGGGGCTTGTACAGAAATTCATTTTTGTCAAAAGCCAAAGTAAATAAAGATAAAGGTGAATATGGGGCAGCATTAGACTGTTATTTTAAAGTTTGTATCATAGATTCAAGTGGTCTATCAAATAATAACAGTTATTCTAGAGAATTCATTGATTTAGCGCCAGGAGTCACAAATATTATCCCATATATAATTAAAAAGACTAATTCTCAATTAGAATCAGACCTCAACACATTAAAAAATAGATATTACAAATGTAATGATGACTTAAATTTACCTAAGTCCATATTATCAAAAGAGCAGTCTTTTAATCGTTTAATTAAAGAAATTGGTATTGATGTTGATTTAACTTCTAATGAAAAAAAGCCATCAAAACTTAAAGAGATTAAGAATGATCAAATAAATTTCGTAACTTTTGATGTGGAAAAAATAGATAGTGGGGGTAGAGGGAAAGCAAAATATTTATTTGAAGGTTCAGATCTTTTTGTTGAAGAAGTAGCCATTAAATTCTATGAAAACCTCGGATATAACGCTTTATGGTCTGAAGATTATTATTGGGGATTTTTAATGGCTTTGTTGTTTTGGGATGTGATTTTTGCCAGATTAAATGGAGTTTTTAATGAAGGTTTCCCATTAGCTTCTCGTTTTAATGACATGCCTCACGATTTTTTCAAACCAGAATTTTATCTAAAGAGGAAAAATTTGATCAATAATAGATTAAATCAACTCAATAATGGCAATTTAGAACAAGAAATTTCAAAATCTTACAAAAGAAACTATGGAAAATCTTGCCGCCCCATTGAAAAGTGGGATCGTTTTACTCTCGAGGAATTAATGATTCCCACAAAAAGAATGGAAAAAACAATTTTTTTAGGTATTTTAGAGAGGTTAATCTCAAATTTTGCTGAAAATAGGAGTGGTTTACCAGATTTAATTGTTTACAATGATAATGAATTATTTTTTTCAGAAGTTAAAAGTGAGAGGGATCGGGTTTCTGATAAACAAAGGTTATGGCATTTATTTTTAGCTGAAGAAATGCAAATAAAGGTGGATCTTTTCCTTGTGAACCATGGTGAAAGAAAAATCAAAAATCTTAAAAATAGCTATTCTTAATTTAATAAACTTCTACTCCAAAGTTTTTCCTTAAGTATTTGGGATGGTTTATATTTCAAATGAAAATATCATAGGGAATTAGCTGGAAAGAGTTACAACTCTATGAGTTATCATTAAGCCAAGTCATAGTAGGTATTTTCAGAAAATTGTGAGTTTATAGCAATATTTAAAAGGAAATACACTTAAAGCATCGATTTGATAATCATATCCTTTTTTAAATCACTTAAAAATTAGATAAACATTGCCCAAGTTAATTAATGATTTCCGTTCATCTGGGTTATTCCCTAATGTCTGTGAAATAGATAAATTTTCTTTATAAAACTGTTATATGATGAAATATGCCCATACAAGACAACAATATTATTACATAACAATTTTATAAAATGAGAAATTAATGTAGATATGTATTAAGTATGGGGTGGGGGAGTTATTTATGTATTTAAGTTCTTTAAAAATTCAGAATTATAGAAGCCTTAGGGATGTCAAAATTCCATTATCTCCTTTTGTTTGCATAATTGGAGAAAATAATTGTGGTAAATCATCTACTTTATTGGGTTTGAGTCTTTTTATTAATGGAACAAACATTTCTAAGAAAGAGTTTCACAACTCTTCACTCCAAATACGAATTGAAGTTGATTTAAACGGTATTACTGAATCAGATTTAGAAAGAATATCCGAAGAACATCGCAAAAGAATTATTAACATTATGGATGATGATAAGTTAACACTTATTAGGATATATGATCCAAGTGGTACAACCAATGTATATTACAAAGGTGTTGGTCCAAAAAATGAAAAACTTATTTTTGATATACTTAAAAAATCTAAGAAGTTAAAAGGTAAAAAAGGAAAAGAACTTCAAGAATTCATGAAAAATTATTTAGAAGACTATAAAGATAATTTTAATGAAGTTAAAACACATAAAGATGTTGAAAATGTACTTGAAGAGATAATTAATGGTCTTAGTTCTAAAGAATTAGAAGAAAAAGATTTCTTATTACCTACCGGAATATGGAATAGTCTAAAACCATTGCTACCGGACACGCTATTGATTCCCGCAGTAAAAAATATTTCAGATGATTTAAAAACAAGAGAATCTGCTACTTTTGGTAAATTACTTGGAGCTTTGCTTAGCTTAATTGAAGATACAGATGTCATTAAAGACATTTCTGAATCTTTTGATAAATTAACTGGTCTTTTAAACAAAATAAAAACAAATGAGGGTGTTGTAGATAGGAGAATTGATGAAGTTAAATATATTGAAAATGTTTTTGAGAAATATATTCAGGAAAATTTCCCAAGTGTTACTTTAGAACTAATGATTCCACCACCTACGCTCAAAAATATATTTTCTGGAGCAGAGGTCGAAGTAAACGATGGAGTTTCGGGACCATTTGATTTAAAAGGAGATGGATTGAAAAGGGCTATTACTTTTGCTTTATTGAGAACATATGTGGAAGTCAGTAAAACTGATACAATAAGTGAAAAAAAAGAAATTACTCCATATTTATTTTTATTTGAAGAACCTGAATTATATCTTCATCCTAAAGCCCAAAAAATATTATTTGATGCGTTGAATCAGATTTCTGAACAACATCAAGTAATTGTTACTACACATTCGCCTATATTTTTCTCACCTGAATATGGTGGAACTTTTATTAAAATGAAAAAAAATGATAATCATAGTGTTCCATGTTCTGAATCATGTGGGATCCATATAAATGATGATTGGGACGAACTTGAACTTTTTAGATTAATTTGTTTTGAGAATAACAATGCTGCTTTTTTTTCTGATAAAATACTATTAGTTGAAGGGGATTCTGATTTAATATTTTTTCGCCATGTTTCCAAAATATTAAGGGAAAATTGGGATTTTGATTTGAAAAATATTCCAATTATTAAAATGGCTGGAAAGGGTAATGTAAAGAGATATCGGGACTTTTTTGAGATATTTGGCATAGATGTGCATTCTATTTTAGATTTAGATGTTATAGTACAAGGTTTTAATAAATTAGGGGCAAGTGAAGTTGCTGTAGGTTTACAAAACGAATTAATGCGAGTGATTGATGGAATAGCCGAACAACAAAATATTTCGGGTTCTCCCACAAAAGAACAAGTTAAAGAAATGACCCGTAGTTATAGTTGGGTAGAAAGATATAAAAGGTTAAAAGAATTGGCTGAGGTTATGGTGAATGGATACTTCTTAAAAGAAGATGAAAAACTTGAAATTGAATATTTGTTCTCTAAAGAAACAGCAAATATCCGAAAACAAATTTTAAAGGGATATGATGGGGAGTTAAAAACAAATCTTTTGAATACTTTAAGAGATGAACAGATTTATGTTCTAAATAATGGTTCGGTAGAATCTTATTATCCTGAAGGAGTAAGTGGGAAAAATAAACTTATTAAGGCATTCAATGCCTGTGAATTATTGACAGAACTAGAACAAATAAATCAATTATGTCCACAGTATGAAATTGAAGATTCGATATTATCCGAGTTTGAAATAATTTTTAGTAATATATTTGATAAATAAACGAGTTATTTCGTATAGTTTAAATTATATAAAATTTCATCGTTTGTTTTAGGATTGGGAAGTAATATGGGAAAAAAGCTCACTAAAAATGATTTTCAAAAGTTAAATCATAAAGCTATGCATAAATTTGATTCAGGGGATTTAGATGGTGCATTGGAAATCGTTAATGAATTGAAACGTTATTCTCCTAATGCTAATGCGGTTTTTCTTTGTAGTGGTTCTCTCATTGATATTGGTAGTTCAACGAGAAACATTGAACTAATAAATGAAGGAATTGGTCTTTTAAAGCAAATAAGTTATAAAGGTCTTAAATCGGAAAGATATTATTATCTCGGAAATGCTTATTATACCTTGTTCAGTTTTAATTGTGTCAAAAATCCTTATTATCATTATTTTAATGATAAAAGTGAGCTACTTTTAGCTAAAAAATACTTTTTTAAAGCCTTAAAATATGTTGAAGGTGACCTTAAATTTTTTGAAAAAAAAGTTTTAAAATCTAAAATATTGGTTAATATCGGGAACATGTTTGATGAATTAGGAAGGAATATGGATGCACTAGAATATTACGAGAAATCTTTTCAGTACAACCCTAAAAATGCCTTAGCTTGGGGTAACAAAGGAATTGCTTTGGAAAGATATGCTAACTTAATGGGACATCATAAAACTACAATTTATTGGGATGCATATGAAGCACTACAAAAATCTTTATCGTTGCACCCTTATCCAAAAGCTAAGCAGTCTTTTGAAACTAAATTGAAAAAAATCAATGAAATACTTAAACCAAAAAAGCCAGTTAATAGGTCAAAATTGTTAATTCAAGGAAAAAATGAATTAGATTTGCATAATAAGACCTTTTGTTATAATCACAGGCTATATCTTAATCTGTGTAATTACTGCCAAAGGTGCAAACACTCTTTGGAAGATGCTGTTTTGCCAAATATTAAAAAAGATGAAAGTTTTAATCTTTTGGGAACATATTTTAACCAGATTAAGCTAGATTACATCACTGCAAGATCTTTCCTTGTTTTATCTGATTATAATAAACTGGACTTAAGTGTTCTTTATGACAATTTAGAATTATTCATTTTGGAAGATGAGGGAATCGATGATGTTGATATCCAACTCTTAAAATTATCTTTTAAAAGTTTCGCGGATATTCTTGATAAAATTGGTCATTTTTTAAACGAATATTTAGGTTTAGAAATCAAAGGGAAAGAGGTAAGTTTTTTAAAGGTGCTTTATGAGATACAAATATCTGATAATTCCGTTATCAATAATAAAAAGAAGAATCCTGGCTTGAATGCACTTTTCAGCGTATATTTGGATCTGAAAGAAGGTCAATATAATGAATTAATGGAATTAAGGAATAAAATCACACATCGATTTATTATCATTAAAAATGATGTATCAAAAGAAGATTCAAATGTTATGGAAAAAAATACGCTACAAAACAAAAATATTGCGCTTGCAAATGTTGTTAGAAATTCAATAATGTATTTATTTTACTTTGTAAATCTAGAAGAAAACAATCAGCTAGCAATTCAAGCATCAAATAAGAATGATAATTAATATAGGGGTCTAATGGTACGAAATGATAATCTGAAACCATTAAAGAATGAGTTCAGTACTAATCTGTTTGGAAAGTGTAATGAATAAGTTGAGAATGTACGAAAAGATAAAATCAAAGTATATTCCATTGACAGATGAAATAAGTATCAAATTCCTAAAAATCTCGCGATGTAAATTTCATTTAGTGGGATGAATAAATATCTAAATTAAAGAAAGAAGATGTTAAAATGGCTAAAACAGGATGGAACTTATTTGTAAATGATCCAGATAGGTTGGAAAAAGATTTTTATGAAAAATATGACCCTGATTATTGGCTTTATAAAATCCACTTACTTAAAAATTCTCATGATGATTATGATAAAATAAAAGAAATTTTAACTGTTGATTTAGTTGATGTAAGTCATGAAGATTACAAACGTATGATTAGGACTGAATTACATTTTCTTTATTTTCAAATGATAGAAACATTGTTTGAATTAATATTTGCATTATCTAAATTCACTCGGCAAGAAATTTGGTTAGCCCTTACTTTTTCGAATAAACGAAATTCTCCATATTACTATGACTGTTATGGTAATATTAGAGATTTATCAAATGACAAATTAAAAGATCCTGACTTATGGGCTCCGGTAAATATTGGAGGGGCTAGAGGAAATATTGAAATTCCATTATTAAGATGGATTTTTTATGATACTTTTAACATTCCTGAAATGTCTAAAGAAGACTGGAAAATTAATCTGGATAATATTTATTATTTTTTGAGGAAATTCGCAAAAGATTTTTCGGATAGAGATGAATATAATGCTTATAAACATTCATTAAGATTTTTTAATACGCAATATGCTTTCGGGGTTGCGCTACAAGGTTCATCTAATTTTGTTGGACGACGAACCGATAATTCAATAGTTTATCTTGAAGCTGAAAAAATTAGTAATGATTCTTATTCCCTCAAAGAATGTTCTAAGGCATTTGATTTTGAAACAGATTATAATCGTTGCATTTTAATTTATGATTTAATTTCCAATATAATTATCACCAGAAAAGCAATGATTTGTAAACCTCCTTTATCTAGTGCTGTACTAACGCAATCTGCAATGTTTCACAAGCATAAAAAAGAAGATTTTGAATATAAATCATTCTTTAAAACTAGTTTTCCACGGTAGTCAAAGAATGGAAAAATAGTACGAAATGATAACATGTGAGGTAAATTAGTTCACGAATCAATCTGTACTAAATTGATTGTAAAATGTAAGGATAAGTTGGGAAAATGGTACGAAAAAAACAAATCAAGGTAGGTTTCTTGGGATTTGGAGAAGTTGCATCAACCTTATCTAAAGGACTGCTGGCCCATGGAGTGGAGGTTTCAACCTGTCTTGAGGGAAGAAGCCAGAGATCCGTGGAACTTGCAAAATCAACTGGTGTTGGCCTATTTGACAGTTTAACCGAGCTTGTCGAGTCGTCTGACATTTTACTATCTGTTGTGATTCCTTCCGAAGCTGTCAGTGTGGCAGAAAAGGTATGTGGGGGTTTTGAAGGAGTATACGTGGATTTGAATAACGTCTCTCCAGGTACAGTTAAAGAAGCTTTCACCCATATTCCTAATGGTAAAACCGTTGATGGGGCTATAATGGGTGGTATAAAAAATGGTTTAGGGACTCCGATCATTGCCTCTGGTGAGTTTGCTGAAAACTTTGCTGAGATGAACCAGTACGGTATGAATATTGAAGTAATTGGTCCTGAGCCTGGTCAGGCATCGGGGTTGAAGATGTTGCGCAGTGCCTACACCAAGGGTGTTTCCGCACTTCTTTTTGAGGCATTTTATGCTGCGTACCAGATGGGAGTTGATGAAACCCTATCACGCTATTTAACACTGAGTGAAGGATCACATTTTCCTGCATCTGCAAACTCACGACTCACCAGCAGTGCCTATCACTCCCAAAGACGTGCCCAGGAAATGGATGAAGTGGTGAAATTCCTAAGCGAATACGAGGATCCACTGATTACCCGTGCAACTTGTGAGTTTTTCCACTCGCTTTCTGATAAAACTGGGACAATATCAAAAAAACCTGCTGATTACCGGGATGTGTTCCGGAAAGTTGATAAAAAAAGGGTTTAAGGGGAGAAAATCCTTAGTAGTTCACAGTAATCTCCTATTCACAGTAATAAATAAATAGGATTTTGAGTATAATATTATACACACAAAAAAGCATGGATCTTAGTGAAATTTTACAGACACCATCATTGATAGCTTCTTAAAATCTTTAAAAAATGGATTTGATGCTCATGACTAATGAAGAACATGCTAAAGAATGCCAGGAACAGTTGAAAAAGCTTACTGGAAAAAATGTAGTGGATTGTTCTTTCCGCGCCTATGATAACAACTGCTGGAGACTTTACATAGTCACAGACACCGGTAAAATGGTGATGACCTTCTGTCCAGACTGGTCCTGTCCAGTGGTAGAGCACCACCAGGCCCACCATGAAGAGGAAAGTCCGGAGTGATTAACCCACGCCCCATTATACCAATTAAATTCTACTTATTTTTATCTTACAGATAGTTTGACTCATATTTTTATCTATAATTAACCCGAATCTATTTTTTATTCACAATTATTGATTATCCGTTTTATCCAACAATTAACCTGATTCTCCAGCCTCTCTTCCTCTTAACCAGTTCTCCCTCTAGTGGAATAATCTGGGAATCCACCAGTAAGCGCAGGTAGGTGGCCATCTTCCCGGGTAGTTTCAGTGGACTTTTAACCTTACCTTCTTTGGTTTTCAACTCACAGGCTAGAACACCCCGTTTATCCACATAGAGGTATGCCTTTAATCCTTCTTCCAGCTTGGGAAGTTCAAAACTCCGCAGGTGAAGACCGGCATCAAATGAGTATAATGGTTTATCCTTTGTCCGGGCACCGTTAAGGAACTTTTCATGGGCCTCGGAACTGGTTAAATCCGTTTCAACCATGCTAGCTACAAACCAGTCCCTTTCAATAACCCGTTCCACAGTCTGATCCGGTGGGATGATCCCCTGTTTCTCATAATCCTGAATTAGCTCGTAGATTTCTCTACGTGTCACATCTTCCTCCACACAGCTTAAGGCCAGTCTGCTTAACACTGGACCGTAACCTGCCTGGCGCAGGGATGCCCACACCTGATTCTCGGCCTGGTACCATCTTCCCTGAATGATATGCTCCACTGCCTCGGCATTTAAATGGGCAGTGTTTAAAAGATGATGGCGAGAGGTGGTGTTCAAGCGTTTTAAGAGTACATCCATATTCCTGGTTTCAGGAACAGTACCTTTATCAATTTCCTCCTCCAGTATGCGTACCGTGGATTTGGGGAGCAGCCTTTTCACACTTCCAGGTATACGGAGATTGTTTTCCAGGATTTCGCTGCGTATCTGCCTGCCTGAAATCTTCTCCCCATTTACCTTACCTTCCGGTATGAAATGAAACTCCATTTTACGGTTAAAACGCTGATATAAAAATTCGTTTACTGCATACCACCGGATAACATTCCGGTTAGGTAGATTACGGGGGATTCCACTGAATATTCCTCTTCTAATGAATCTGGCAGCGTACTTTTTTATCTGGGCGGGGTTAACTTCTGCAGCGTCCACATAGTCAGTGACCCCATCCTGGATCATCATGGCTATCCTTATGGGGACGGTGTAGGACATGGTCAGCCGGTGGTGCAAACCTTCAATTGGCACTATCCGGTCAGCCCCTGCCTCCAAGGCCATTTTACTCCTTCCCTCGAAACTGACAAAGAACGGGGCGTGATTGGCACTGTAACCTTTATTAAGGTAGATTACCACCTCATCGCCTTTTTCATCAGCTATTTCCCTGGCCTTCCCGATTAGGGAAGCATGTCCCTTGTGAACTGGATCAAAATCAGCGCTTATTCCTATCAATTAAAATTACCTCTTTTTTAATAAAACATGGGTATGAATTGTTAAATTTGGTTATCTGTTTATTGTAGCTTTTTGTATGTTCTTAATGTTATAAATCAAAAATTTATTGGTTAAGATAAATTTTTAGATTTTATTAATAAATTATGTATGTATTTTTTCGTATTTATCTGGTTTTGATCTGCTGGTAATTATAAACTTGAAGATATGATTCAGCTTTGTTGGGTGCTTTGGCTGTCACACTAACACTTAGTTCTGTTAGATTTTTGGGAAATTGTTGTTGATATTCAAAATTACCATTTGCATCGACTGTGACTTCCGTATTATTGAGTCTTGAATCTGAAGAAAAAATAGTTACCTTTGCATCGGATTCTGTTTTTCCTTTTAACACATATTGTATGGATTCTATATCCGGACTATTATTTTGATAGGTAATATCCACACGATTTTTTTCTAAATAGAGATCAGTCACTGGAAATAGTACACTTATTAACAGAAGAATGATAATAACACATAAACAACATCCTCCGAGGGAGCTCAATATTTTGACACCCGGGCTTTGTCTATGCCACCATTGTCTAAATTTATTTCTTTTTGCTTTGTCATGTTCAGGTTTTTTAACAGTTTCTGATAGTTTTGTCCCACATTTTTGGCAAAAACTGGAATTATCCTGGTTTTCTGTTTGACAATTTGGACAGATTCTGGTCATATTTTCCCTCATTTATGAATTTAACTAGACAACGTAATGGTGGTAGCAGTTCCTGATCTGTTTGAAAGCCTTTTTGATTTTTTTATTCTAGAACTTTAGAACTATGACTCATCCGGAATATAAAAGCTCCAATTAAGCCCCCTGTTAATCCAAATATGGTTAATACGGCAAAACCACCTATAAAAGTATAAATATCCTTTGTAAATCCAATTGAAAAGATCATTCCCATTAGTAAACCCATTATACATCCATTAAGATAACTTTTACCGGAAATATAACCTGCCATAGCTCCACTAACAAGTATCGCAATTATGAATATGGTAAAATACCCCGCTCCGGATAAATCACCAATATACATGATGACAATATAAACAGTAAGTAATATACAACCATAAAAGCTGTAAATCCAATCACGATAGCTTTAGGTTTAAATGTTTTCGGAAAGAGTCTGACCAATCCACCCATTGTTAAGATAAGTCCTAAAGGAACCAGTAAAAGATTAAGAATTAGTCCCAATCCATCTATTATAATAAAAACAACACCGATAATAGTTACTAAAGCATAAATAGGTTTCCTATTTTCTCTATTTTCATTTAAAGTTGTTTTTAACTCTTTGGTTAAAGGACTACTGCATTTCTGACAGAATTTAGCTGAATTATCATTTTCTTCCCCACATTCTGGGCATAATTTAACCAAATCTTTCACCTCATTAAAATATAATATGTCTCATTGCTTTTATCCAGATTCTAAGTTTTAATCTAGGGATTTAAAGTTTCCCTCCAGCAAATCCTACTTTAACCATTACAATTCTTACGAGGTTATGTGTTTCAAATGTATTAAATAGTTGATGTTTTTAAATACTGTTTTATGTCAAAACAAGACATTTCTTATGCAATACCCTATTATGTATATTTGGAGGTCCCTATTTGAAGAAAAAATATACTCATCTTCTTGGTTGGATTTTTGCTGGTTGTTTTTTTGTTTTTGTGATATTGGCCTTTGTTGGTGGTATTTTAACGGTGTCTTCTTCAAAAGAAAAATATGATGGGGCTGTAAATGAAACTGGATTAAGTTCAGATGATGCGGAAATTATTCAATCCAAAGCAGTTGAATATATTCAAGAGAATTTTTACAACTTAACTGGGGATGACGTGGATCATTATATTTGGACATATTCTCCAGAACAGGAAAAAGGGAATTTAATTGTTGTTGATTGGTATAGCAAGATGCAGTGTTGGGATTTTATTTCTATTTTGAAAAGGTTAATGGTGAGTGGATAATCCATTTTGATCAAAGGATTAATGATAATATTGTTGCATCAACAAGAGAAAGTTTTCTAAGATAGATCTGGGAAGAATTTTTTTTATATGGAAGACTATGAGGAGCATACTTGTGGCAATGTACAAAGATCTAGAACATTAGGTTGCCTAGCGTTCGCTGGGGTATTTTTTATTACTCAGTGTTAAATTTAACATGAAAGTTAAGGATATGGTGTTATAATAGCACCTATTTTGATAATTCTAAATAAAAAAAGGATTAATATTGTTGCAAATAGAACGAGAATAATTAAAAGTATATTTCTTGTTTCGATTTTAATCACTCCATTCTCATAAAAGTATCATTATAAAATCTTGTTTTAAATCACTAATGAATTAGTTCATTGATCTAACAATTCATCTGTAAAGTTGCTTTCAATGATTCTTTGGATTCTTCTCTTAATTTAATGCTATCTTCGCTTTTTAAAACTTCATCCAAGGCAAAATTAAACATTTCAAAGATAATCCTGTTCAATCTGCGTCCTTTCTCGGTTAAATAGTACTCAGTATGGCCTGCAGATGAGTTTAACACTACCTTCTCAACTATGCCATTTTCTTCTAATTCTTTAAGCCTTTCCGACAGGACCTTACTGCTTAATCCTGGATTAAGTTCTAGAAAACCCTTAAAATTTTTACAATCACAGAATAATCCTTTAATTATTGGAATAGTCCATTTCTTGCGGAGGTAGCTAAAAGTATCATCAACGGTTTGGTAAAGTTCTTTTAAATAATCGTTACCCATTCTAATTCCCCACTTACCAATTGGTAATTACCCAATGGTTAGAAAAACTACTTTAAGTCAGTTTAACACAATTCACATTGTGATTTGTTTATTTATGATTTGTTTATTTTCATTAATAAAATAATTTTCATCAATAAATAAATCCCTGAGAGAATATGTAGAGGTCCTAAGAAATGTAGGGGTGGTAAAAATGCCAGTACTTCATGTGAATATATGGAAAGGTTTTGAACAGGAAAAAATTGAGTATTTAATTGAGAATTTGACAAAAGTTTTCTCGGATGTTGGGATTTCACCGGAAGCTGTGGAGGTCATAATACATGAAATTCCACAATCTCACTGGGGATTAGGTGGAGTACCCTGTACTGAAAAATTCAAGGACATGGATCCTGATTCATGGAAGAAAATGCCTAAATAAAACCTTCACTTTTTTTCTTTGTTCAAAACATTATTCAATTTGGATACTTCTCAAAACATTATTCAAGTTTAAAAAACACGTTTCAACAGATTTATCGAACATTAATGAACTTAAATAATTTAATCAGGGATTTATCAAATAATTATACATTTATCAAATAATTAAAGATTTATAAAAATGTTTTTTCACTTAAAGGAGTAATTTTTATGTTATATCGGGATTTTGGAAAAACCAAAGAAAAGGTTTCAGTACTGGGATTTGGCTGCATGCGGCTTCCCCTAAAGGGAGATAATCCCATGGATATCGACGAGAAAACTGCTATAAACATGCTGCGCAGTGCCATAGATCAAGGTGTGAACTTCATTGACACCGCCTACCCTTACCACGGTATTAGTATGGATCAGGGAGGTGCCAGTGAGCCCTTCCTAGCAAAGGCACTGCATGACGGCTACAGGGAGAAGGTGAAAATAGCCACCAAACTCCCCAGCTGGGCAGTAGAGACCAGGAAAGACATGGACAAATTCTTAGATGAACAGCTGAAACGTCTGGAAACAGATTGCATTGATTTTTACATGGTGCATGGTATTAATAAAAGCTACTGGAAAAATCTGAAAGAACTGGGATTTGAAGAATTTCTGGATGAAGCAATTGCTGATGGGAGAATAAAACTTGCCGGTTTCTCATTCCATGACCGAATAGAACTCTTTAAGGAGGTAGTGGATCACTATGACTGGTCTTTCTGCATGATTCAGTTAAATTATTTGGATGATGATTATCAGGCCGGAGAAGAAGGCCTGGAATATGCATCTGCCAGGGGTTTAGGTGTGGCAGTAATGGAACCTTTAAGGGGCGGCCACTTGGCTACCAACATCCCATCAGAAGTTCAAGAATTATTTGATGATGCAGAAACAAAAAAATCCCCTGCTGAATGGGCTTTAAGGTGGGTGTGGAACCATCCGGAGGTTTCAGTGGTCCTGAGTGGCATGACTACCATGGAACAGGTTGAAGAGAATCTGAAAATTGCCCAGGAAGCCCACCCGCATATGCTGACTGACCCGGAATTAGATATTACCCAACAGGCCAAGTCTATTTTCGAAAAAAAGGTTAAAATAAGCTGTACTGATTGTGGCTACTGTTTACCCTGCCCTTCTGGTGTAAATATCCCCGAAAACTTTGCCAAATATAATGACTACTTCCTGTTTGGTAATCCTGAAATGAAGGATCTTTACAAATTTAATTACCATACTTTCATGCCAGATCATGAACACGCCGCAGTGTGTAGTGAGTGTGGTATCTGTGAAGAACACTGTCCCCAGGGCATCAAGATAACTCAGGAATTGAAGAAGGTTAAAGACTTTTTTGAATAAATTTGCCAATAATAACATTCATCATTAGTTTCTGCAGATTGCCCTACCTTCGCTATTAGTTAATATTCCTGTAAACTTTAAGGGATTCTTTCAAGAATTTCTTTTTTTCGGAAGTTGTTGGTTTGTCCAGATTTAGAACGAAACGATCTGCATCCTTCCCTATTAAAGTTGGTGTTGCTGCGATTGATTTGGCCATGTTCTCACTACCATTATCCTACATATTCATGAGATTACATAAATATAAAAACCATATAGTGATCGTGAAATTATTTATATCAAAAATGGACTGGATATCATGTCAAATCTGGATTTGTATAGGAGTGAAAAGGATCATATACGGGAGAATCTCAATAAATACACAATAAAAGCATTTAAATTACTCCCTGAGATTGAGAATCCTCGTATTTTAGATATTGGGTGTGGAACAGGAGTTCCGACAGTGGAACTGGCAAAAATATCCGGAGGGGATGTTACTGGCCTGGATGATAATGCAACCTCATTGAATATGTTAAAAACAAAAATAAAGGCCCGGGGATTAGATAAACAAGTGAGGGTTATTAATGATTCAATTTTCACCATGGATTTTCCTGAGGAAAGCTTTGATATTATCTGGGCAGAAGGTTCAGTATTTGTAATGGGCTTTGAAAATAGTATAAAAAACTGGCGTCGCTTTTTAAAAAGTGATGGGTTTTTAGTAATTCATGATGATAGTAAAGATAAGGATAAAAAGCTTGAATTGATTAAAAAGCATGGTTACAGGCTCATTGATGAATTTGAATTATCACACCAGGTATGGTGGGATGAATATTATAAACCATTAAAACTGCTGATTAAAAACTTCAAAGATAAGCACCCTGATGATCAAAATCTAATAACTGAACTGAATATAGACCAAATGGAAATTGATCAAAGCTTTTCTTCGGTGATGGCCAGTTCCTTGATAATAATCATTCAAAAGACGTGAATAATTGGAATAATAATCTTTTTTTAGTTATTTCTACCATTTAATTCTTTCAAGGGGTTAACACTTTAAAAACTGATTTTCTCATTGGAAAGTCAGAAAATAAATGTTAAATAATTTTAACTGGTGCGGTTGAAGGTACCATTTTCCGGTGGGAAACTGAAATGTGTAACCTCTACTTGCTGCGCACCACCCGCTTGGAAATCTGTGAAGTTGAAAAAGTGATTGTTGGTTGGATCTTCAAAGGTAGTATTGCTCCAGTGCTTCAAATCAAAAGACTGGCTATTATTACCATAATTACAGATCAATGTGCCAGTATTCGTGGTTATGTTTATCAAGCCAAATACACTATGGGAATACTCACCAACATAAGCGCTTAAAGGCTGAGGATTATCTATATACTGATCCGGGACATCCTCTATCCAGGTATTGTCAGTGAGATTCTTCCTGGCAGGCCAAGGATCAAAGGCGTCATTACCTTTTAATAACTCCCTAAATTTAGCATCCAAGCAAATTTTGAAATTATACGCATACTGTCCGCCATTGCTCAATATGACTATGCCTAAATCCTTGGTAGTATAAATGGTAATCTGACTGAAAAATGCGTCACTATCTCCATCATGATATATGGTGGTGCCGTTATCTTTGGTCCCCCATCCATAACCAATCATTGAAGTATTTTTCTCGTTAATGTACATTTTTCCAGTGCGTGTTTCATCTAATTCTTTTTTAGAAACGATCTGAACACCATTATACACTCCAGTATCTGCAATTTGGAAGCGAAGCCAGTTGGCCATTTCGCTGATTGAACATGCCATACTACCTGCTGGGCCGATTGGGTCAGGAATAACATCATAGGATTTCATGGTGCCATTTTTGAGAAGTTTATAGGGAGTGACATGATTGGATGAATTCATAAAATCATAATAGCTGGTGGTGGCAGTGGTCATTCCCAATGGATCCAGGAGATCATTCTTAATTAATTCATTCCAGGTCGTGTTACTGGTCCTTGCTGCACAGTAACCTGGCAATGCATAAAGCATACTGTTGTACTGGACTGTACTTCTAAATGGGGTGGTATTTTCCATGTAACGAAGCTTGTAAAGAGCAGCAGAATATGAATCATTAAAATAGGTAGGATAATCATTTCCACCTTCAACTGGTAATCCGCTATTATGGATGAGACAATCGTTGATAGTTATATTTCCAGTTACGTAGTCATCATATAACTGGAATTCATCTGGTGCCGAATAATAATCAGTTATGGGATCTGTCCAGTTCATTAACCCTTTATCTACTAATTGTGCGATATTGGTTGCTGAGAATTGTTTGGTGATGGAACATATTCCAAATAACGTGTTCTCGTCAACTGGTTCTCCTGATGCTAAATCTTTAACTCCCAGACAATTCATGTAAAGTATTTTATCGTTTTGAACTATTACCACAGCCATACCCGGGATCAGGGATTGGTTGTAATATGATTTAATGTACTGATCAAATAAGCTGATTATATGATCCATTGGATCTGGAGAAGGTTCAGGACCGGGTGAAGGATTCACTGACGGACTCATGGATGATGAAGATTGACTATAACCTCCGGGTGAGAATGGAATGGATGTTAATAAAGTTGTTGAAGGAAGAATATCATAATTGCTTGTAGTGTTGTTCCCGGTTTGGTTAACTGTAATCAATTCATTATCTAAAGGGGATGTGTTAAGATTCAGGGGATTAAAAATCAAAACTCCGACTACAACTACCACTAATGTAAAAAAAATAAAAATTCCTGCTGAAACTTTATCATCCACTCTTCTCCCCCCGCTCATGGTAAAATTGTACTTTTAGCTATTCCTACTAACCATATATATTTAATAAAGTTTATCTTATTAATTGTTACTAAGTATCTTATTAGTTTTTAATAAAAAAATACAGAATTAGAATCTTTCTTTAAATTCAATCATGTCCTTTTACGGGCCTGTAACAAGTGTAAATCTTCTGATTTAATTATAGTATTTGCCATTTAACATTAATTTAATTTTATAATATCTAAAATTCTTAATCCTAATCTAGCCCACAGGAGTCCTTTACCCGCTTTTTAATCACATCCACGATCCGTGGATCTGCCCCGATTGGTTCGATGTAGACAATTTCCCCATCAAATTCAATTACTTCCTGTTTTTCATTATAATAACCCGCATCCTTGCGTGCTTCACCCAAACCAAGCATGTATGGGATGTCTTCTTTGGTATGGAGGCCGTGGGCTAAAAAAATAGGTGCTGCAATAATTTTATTTACGCCTTTTCCTGCAAGGGCATTGAGTGCAGTGGGAATTGATGGTTTTTCAATATTCATAAATCCCATTTCAACCGGGTAGGGGGATGTTTCTTTATACATTGAGGATAGTTTGTAAATCACATCATTACTCTGAGGTAAGCTACTTCCATGCCCAATCAGTAATATCCCTATCTTTTCGGTGCTGTTTGATTTGCTGTTCATAATTTCATCATCCGGCTTTTTTTTTAAGATCCTTTTATAGATAAGATCCCATTATAACTCGCTTTTAAAATCACTCTATTAAATCCGATGGGAATAATATCATCGTTTTTTTAATTTTGAGGAATATCTTTAGTGTAAAGAATGTTTATGGTATTAGGAATGTCTTTTAGTGTTATGAATTGTCTACGGTGTATAAGAATGTCTTTGGTGTTTAATCCAAGGAAATACTCATTCATGGCTATTTATCCAGTACAGACTTGTAATAATAATACCCATTGATTTAATACATATTTCTATACAATCATTACATTATCATCCTATTTAAAGATACCATAAATCTTGTTTGAGTAATACTCAAATTTATTTGATTTTTTTCAAACGATTACACCATTTATAAACTTTTAAACTTAAATTAAATCAAAATAATAATTTAAATGTTAAAATAGGTTGAAAAAGGTAAATTTAAAGGACTATAAGATTCATAATAAAAAATCAATTATTATTTATACACATCGAATGGGTGTATTTGAATGTTATCTGAAAAACTAGACCTGGGAAAGATGAAAAAATCAGAAAGGGAAAATACAACCACTTATGGAAGCCGATATTTCAGTGAGAGTATTCCCAAATATGAGATGCCAGAGGATGGAATGCCAGCAAAAGCTGCATATCAACTGATAAACGAGGAATTAAATCTGGATGGGAATCCAGCTTTGAACCTGGCCAGTTTTGTAACCACCTGGATGGAACCAGAAGCAGACCAGCTGATCATGGATAGTGTGGGTAAAAACTATGTGGATAACGATGAATACCCTCAAACCTCTAAAATCCAGGACAGGGTGGTTAACATGCTTGCCCGCCTATTTAATGCACCCCATGACTGTAAATCCGTGGGAACCGGGACTATAGGATCCTCTGAGGCCATTATGCTGGGACTGTTAGCCCACAAATGGACCTGGAGACAACGCAGAGAAAATGAGGGCAAAAATTGGGATAAACCCAACATTGTAATGGGTGCTGATGTGCACACTGTATGGGAGAAGTTCGCCAAATATTTCGATGTGGAATTAAAGCTAATACCACTAAAAAGAGATGTTTACACAATAACTGCTGAAGATGTTGCCCAGGAAGTTGATGAAAACACCATTGCTGTGGGTGCGGTTATTGGAACCACTTTCACCGGCCAAATGGATCCAATTAAAGAAATCAATGACTTACTTGTTGATATTAAAAAAACCAAGGGATGGGACATACCCATCCATGTTGACGGTGCCAGCGGAGGGTTCGTAGCACCATTCATTTTCCCTGATATGGAATGGGATTTCAGACTGGAACAGGTGAAATCCATCAATGTATCTGGCCACAAATACGGTCTGGTATACCCGGGGGTGGGATGGATAATATTTAAAGACAAATCTGACCTGCCTGAAGATCTGATATTCGATATCAACTATCTAGGGGGATTAATGCCCAATTACTCCCTAAATTTCTCCAAGGGAAGCAGCACCATAATTGCCCAGTATTATAATCTCATAAGACTCGGTAAGAAGGGTTATAATGATATAATGGCCAACATGTTCGAAAACACTCTTTACCTGGCTGGAGAACTTCAAAATTCAGGTAAATTTGAACTCATAAATAAAAACATCATTGTACCATTGGTAGCAGTAACTTTAAAAGAGGCTGATTTTTCAGTATTCCAGCTTTCGGAAAAACTTCGGGAGAAAGGATGGATTGTACCTGCTTACACCCTCCCTGCGAATGCAGAGGATGTGGCTGTTCTGAGAATTGTTGTTAAAGAAAATTTCGGCCGGGACATGGTGGAGATGCTTCTGGAGGATCTGATGGAATCTTACCATATACTGGAAAAAGAAGGGGCTAAAGAGGTGAAGGGACCTAAAAACCCAACATTATTGTATTAAATCCGTTAATATTCTATTTAAGACTGTCATCATTGAATAAAATAATGAAGTAGGTTTTAGATAATAAAATGGATTGGGGTAGTTATTTATTGAATATTATCCCCATTTTCAATTCTTTTTAATTCCCTTTTAATTCCTTCTAATTCCTTCTAATTCTTTTTAAATTCGTTCTTTGTAATTCAATTCCGTGAAAATAATGGTGAATTTTGTTCCATGGGTTCTATCTATTTTAATGGTTCCTTCCAACTGATTTACCAGGTTGTTTACCAGTTGCAGTCCCAGTGTTTCTGTATTTTCTGGTTGAATATGGGAAGGTAATCCCACCCCATTATCTGAAATCACAAGTTTAAAACGGTCTTCTATTTGATTAAGCTCTATTTTAATGAATCCGTTGGTATTTGAAGATTGAGGGAATGCATACTTTAAACTATTGGTAATCAGTTCATTAATAATGAGTCCACAGGGTATTGCCGTGTCAATATTCATTTCCACATCTTTGACATCGAAAACCTGTCTAATATCCCTTGCTTGTACCTTGTATGTGTAAATCAGGTTTGATGCAAGTTTTTCTATGTAATCTTTAAAATCAATTTTAGTGAAGTTAGGTGATTGATAGAGTTTTTCATGTATCATGGCCATGGAACGGACTCTTCCCTGGCTCTCTTTCAAAACATCCAGTGTTTCTTCTCCCTCCACATGTTGACTTTGCAGGCTCAGGAGACTGCTGATAATCTGCATATTATTCTTAACACGGTGATGAATTTCCCTTAAAAGAACTTCTTTCTCATCTAAAGACTCTTTAATAGCTTTTTCAGCAAAAGAACGTTGAAGAGCCATGGATGCCTGGTTTACAATAGTTTCTATTGTTCTTTCATGTTTCATGAGTTGTTCTTGGGGAAGGAAAATACTCAAACCACCATAATGGTGATTATTACAGTAAAATCCCATATTATACACCTTTCCAATATCAAGTACCCTTTCAATCATCCTGAAAACTTTGGGAGAGATTTTTCTAAAGGCTAAATTATATACTTCTTCTGTTGATTCGGTAAGATGATCACTGAAATAATCGCCCATCCTATTCTGGGAAAGGTTATCTACTGGAAATTTGATTTTAAACAGATCGATTTCCAGAATGTTCTCTAGTTCATTTAGATATTTTTCAAAACCAAAGCATTCCGCTACGTGGATATTTTTTTCATCGGGAGTGATTTCGCTGATTATCACATAAGAAGAGGGTAAGAGTTCTTTTATTGTTTCACCAATTATATGATATATTTCACTTGTTTTAGAGGTGCCAACCAGTTGTGTTATCACTCGGTTCAGTGTTTCTTTTTCGTGTAAGGATTTTTGAAGATTTTCTTCAGCCTGTTGTCTTTCACTGATAAAACGAGTCTGCTGAACATTTTGATATGCTAAAGAGGATAATTGGTTTGCAAATGCAAAAAGAACTTGAGCAATCTTCCTAAATTGGTTTTTAGACATTTCAGGAATTTCAAGAAATGCTTTGATGTATTCTTCTGGATTGACTCCTATCTTTTGGGCGTAGATCCGCATTTGATCTTCATCTGATGCTGATTCATCCCGAACATGACCAATCAACCAGTTAGCAATGTGTTTCCCTCCAACATTGATATTTGCCCCTGCTTCCCAAAGACTGCCGTTAAGACATTTTTTTATAATTGGG
Organism: Methanobacterium sp.; assembly: GCF_016217785.1. Lineage (NCBI taxonomy): Archaea > Methanobacteriati > Methanobacteriota > Methanobacteria > Methanobacteriales > Methanobacteriaceae > Methanobacterium > Methanobacterium sp. Next base: position 4,840 of record NZ_JACRGA010000008.1, on the reverse strand, counting down.
CCTTCAAACTGATTTTGACTCATTAAAGAATCAAATTTAAATGGATTTTCCGTGTTTTCTTCCAATTTTCCCACAATATCAAATAAACGACAAAATTTACTTGGTCGGGTAATTGGTGTACCATCTGGTTTGATAATGATGGATGACACTCCAGTGGCTTCTGAAAAAAGATCCTGCGTCTCCTGAATATCTTTAAGATTGAAAAGGTCCTGGAATTTAATTTCTTTGGTATTATCCAGGGGTCTTGAGAGAGCAACAATTCTTTTGTCCAGTGCTTCTTCCATCTGTTTTCGATGGGTGATGTCACGGGTAACATAACCAATTCTGTATCCCGTACTGGTTTTTATGGGAAATGCAAGCTGTTCAACATAACGAATCTCCCCATCAGGACGTATCATATCAGTTTCGTGAATTTTACTCAAGAATGGGGCTTCCCCAGTTTTCAAGGCTTCTAACTGGAGTTTCATAATATGTTGCAGTCGATTCAGGGTCTGTCGTTCTGGAGGTGTTAACTGGTATTTTATCTCCCAAAATAACTTACCAATGGCTTCGTCTTTTTTAATCCCAGTTATTTTTTCGTGTCCCTTATTCCATTCAATAACATGCCCTTCTTCGTCTAACAATACAATACCATCTAATGATTGTTGAATGAAGGTGCGGAATTTTTCTTCACTTTCTTTTAGTGCCTCTTCGGTTCTTTTACTCAATGTAATGTCTTTGAAAATACACTGGGTTTTTTTAAATTCCCCATCAGCATCATATCCAACTTTACCCTCATAAGAGACGTTGATGGTTGACCCATCTTTTCTCACCATTTCCAATTCTACACCCTGAAATTCTCCTGAAGATAAAAAAATAGGGAAACAAATCTTAAACTGTTCAACATAATCTGGGGCAAGAAACTCACCAAACCACTTTCCAATAACCTCTTCACGAGAATAACCCAGGGTATCTAACCATACCTGGTTTACTTCTATGAAATGCCCCTCTTCATTTAAGGATTGATAAGGGAGTGGGATTTCATCATAAAAACTTTTAAACAGTTCATCATTTAATGAATTAGGGGGATTACATCTTTTTAAATCTATATTTTCTTTTAAATCTATAGAAGTAGTATTATTTCCAGTATTGTCCTTATTATTGGTGTGTGCTATTGTTTGTTTGTAAATAGCCAGGTCAATGGTAAATTTTAACTGGTCAAGATCATACTCTTCAGCTTTTAGAAGATAACCGTGGGGTGCATTTGCTAAAAGATGTTTTAAAGGAGAACAATCTGATTGTATTATTTCGTTTAAATTAATAATGGGAACAATCGGTACATTAGAGTTAAAAATCGTTTTATTCCCTTCAATTCTCCTTTTATTTCCCATTTGAAAATTAATTAAGTTTTCAGGTTTGATATTCATCAAAAAAAGATCAGCATCTAATTCTTCAGCTTTTCTAACAGCTTCTGCACCGTGGAAATCAGTATATACTATTTGATGACCCATGGTTTGGAGGTTATCTTTCAGATCCAGGGCTGCACTACTGTTATCATTTACTAAAATTCTGGCCAATATTCCCCCTCACAATACGAGTAAAAAATCTTACTTTAAGAGTTATGTTTATTTATGTATATTAATATCTTTCTAAATATTTTTGACACAATGAGGGGTATTGTAAAGGTTCATTAATGAGAATAATCGATAATAAAGCATTATATAGCCTTATTTATCAATACATTCTTCATTCGTATCTAATTTTCACTTAGAAATTAATTAATTAGTAGATTTAGTGTTGATTAAAAGTTTCAACGGGTTTTTAAGAGATTTGTGGTTGATCTGGTCACATCTGAAAATTCAACCTCTGCCTCCCATTTAACCTTACATTCGCATTCTTCTTCAGGGGGAATGGTCTGGTTGATGTTGGACTCTATAATCAAATCTTTTAGTTTGGAATTACATTTTTTACAGTTATAGGGTCCCCTTCGGGTTCCGAATCCAGCAGTATCCATGATCACCGGGATTTTAACAGACTTTCGCACCCTGCGGATGATTTCCAAAGTACTCCAGATCCAGGGGGGCTGATAAGACCCACGACGCCATAGTAGTTCCATTAAAGTTCCCTTATGGATGGTTGAAGGGCAAAAAGACACCCTACCTACTCCAATTTCCGCTGCATATTGGGCAGATTTCACAGCATCTTCAATTGCTTCACCTTCAGAGGTTAACACGGGTTTAACCAGCAAATAAACCTTACCTTCAACTTTAAAATCAGATTGGAGGTTTTTAATGGTGCTCATGGTTTTTTCAAAATCTTCACGTGTGAATCCTTTGTTTATTCTCTGCAGGCGAATATTATCATCCGCACTCTCCAGGCCCATGGCCACTTCAAATATTTTATCTGGTATTGATTGACAACAATCCCTCAGAACTTCTTCAGTGACATATTCTGGTCTGGACTCAACTACAACTTCTTCAACATCATCATAATCGTTAATAATTCTGAAAATCTCCTGCCGAGCATCCTCTGATATTTCGTCAGGGTTTAAGAAGCTGCCGGAGACAAATATCTTAATGGCAGTGGGTCCTGCAATCTCCTGTTTTTGAATTTGCCTCTGGAGTAGGTCTTTGAAAATTTCTACCAGTTCTTCAGTAGAAACCTCTTCCAGGGGTGAGTCTGCAATGTAACTGCACATACTACAACCTCCTGAGCCTGCCAGAGCCCAAGCACATCCTGGTGTGGGTAGAACTATGAATATGCTTCTGCCAGGTCCAGAATATAACAAGTCGTCTCCGGACCAGCTGGCAGCCGATTCCTGTGGAGATCTTTTTTTAACCCTTTTCAGGGCTTTTTTCCTGATATCGGGTAGTAAATTATTTAGGGGTTGCTGGTTGTTCATGTGGTTAAAGTTATAGAATTCAATTAATATATGTTATAGCAAGATCTTGAGTAAATTAAAAAATCCAACTTATAAAATTCGAAAATGTTTATTGGATTGAAATTTTCTATATGGGCAGCTATATATTGGTTGTAGTGGGGATGGTGAGTGAACTGGTCCGGGAGATTAAGGTCAAATCTGTTTTAAACAAACAAAAACATGCTGATGAGTGGTTCCTGTCAGGTTATTCTTTAAACCCCTACTCTGGTTGTTCCTTTAACTGTGTCTACTGTTACACCCGGGGCAGCAAGTACGGTGAACACCAGGTCCCTGGTCTGGCTGTTAAGATAAATGCACCAGAGACACTGGTTAGGCAGCTTAAAAACAGGGCCCGAAAAAGAGAGTACGGATTCATAGCTTTCGGTTCAGCTACCGATCCCTACCTGCCAATTGAAAAAGATCTCAAGATTACAAGAGAGCTTTTAATGATTATTTTAAGATTCCATTTTCCGGTAAATATTTTAACTCGTTCTCCATTGATATTGAGAGATCTGGATATTCTGGAAAAAATTGGCAAAAAGGCAGTGTTACCTCCGGAACTGGCAGAGAAGATGGATACTGGAGTTGTAACTTCCTTTTCTTTCTCCACCACTGATGAATATCTCTCCAAAATATTTGAACCCGGAGCTCCCCCTCCCCAGGAAAGATTGGAAACAATGAAGAAATGTAAAAAGGAAGGTTTCCTTGTAGGGGCCATTTTCATGCCTCTTTTACCATTTCTATCAGATAAAGAGGAACATTTAGATGAAATGATTAAAAAAGCTAAAGATTATGGTGCTGATTTCATCTTAGCAAGTGGATTAACCCTTTTTGGTGAGGGGCCCCAGGACTGTAAAACCAGTTACTATCGTGTTCTGGAGGAACATTTCCCAGAACTTGTACCTAAAACTAAGGCATTGTTTGGAAATTCCTTTGCACCATCACGTAGATATCAGCAGGAACTTCATCATAAAGTAGTTAAACTCTCTAAAAAGCATGAAATCCGCAATAGTGTTTATAAAGATGGAAATGTCTATGAAAAATGGTTTGAATAATGATGATAACCGAATGGAATACCGAATTTAGTAGTTTGAAGAAGAATTTAGTAGTTTGAAGAATTTTAAGGTTCAAAGAATTAGAATCTTAGAGATTTTATACAAAAAAGAAAAAAGAAAGAAGTGTTGTTAGAAGTTGTCTATGACTTCTCCTAACAGTTTGATGGATTTTTCTTTGTCTGGACCGATAGGGGAACCAGCTACGTACTGGGTTACGCCCATTTCACCGAGAGCTTCGATTTTGGGTACGAAGTCTGCGGGTGTTCCTACGACAGAGAATGCGTCCATGAGTTCGTCGGTAACAGCTCCAATTGCTCCACCGAAGTCACCTTTACCTAAGAATGCACCGAATTTAGCTCCTGTGTCAGGTGCTAGTCCGTGTCTTTCGAAGACTGGTGGTGGGGATCCGGCTGCGATGAAGGCTACAACGATTTTTGCTGCGCCTAGTGCTTTACCAGCGTCATCATCTATGGAACAGCAAGTGTATGCTGCAACGTCAACGTCGGAGATGGATTTACCTTCTGCTGCTGCTCCTTCTTTTATGAGAGGTACAGCTGCTTCAAAGTCTTTTGGGTTTGATGCGTTAATTAATGCACCGTCTGAGAATCCTCCGGCGGTTTTGAGCATCATTGGTCCTTGTGCTCCCATGTAAATAGGGATTTTTTCCTGGACTGCTTTGGTACCCATTAGGTTTGCGCCGCTTTCAGTTTTTCCGCCGGACATTAAGGTACTCATCATAGTGATGGCGTCTTTGATGGTGGACACAGGTTTGGTCCATTCAATTCCTAAAGCATCGAAGGTTGCCTTGTCTCCAGGGCCAATACCTAGGGTTGCTCTTCCGTTGGATAGTTCATCTAAGGTTGTGATTGCGGAAGCAGTTATAGCT